>JBBDQU010000050.1 GCA_040905865.1 Alphaproteobacteria bacterium | reverse complement strand
CCTGGCATCAATCCTCGGAACCATGGATCGTTAACCTGGATTCGTTGCCCTGGGCTGCGGGTGGGTCGCGCGGTCACGGAGCCACAGCCATGAACGTATTGGTGCGCAATTCCCGGTCACTTTCCGTGGCGGCGCTGCTGGCCGCCGCGGGCTTCACCGGCGCCTGCGCCGCTCCGCCGGAACCGGCCGGTACCCGCCCCCGTAACCGGCAGCGTAAGCCGGGTCAGTATCCGAACGCGGCGCCGTCCTTGCGCGGGTCGGAGCCGCCGGTCAGGACGCCTTCCTCCCAGTCGATCATGATCGCCTGGCCGCCGCCATGCGGTTTCGGCGGCGCTTTCAGCGTATGGCCCAGCGCCGTCAGCCCGTCGCAGACCGCCTGCGGCACGCCGCTTTCCACTTCCACATCCTGGCCGGGATTGGCGAAGACTCGCGGCAGGTCGATCGCTTCCTGTATATCGAGACCGAAATCGATCAGGTTGGTCAGCAGTTGCGTATGGCCGACCGCCTGATACTGCCCGCCCATCACCCCGAACGGCATCACCGCCCGGCCGTCCTTGACCATCATGCCGGGGATGATCGTATGCATCGGGCGCTTGCGCGGCGCAATGCAGTTGGGGTGTCCCGGCTCAATGATGAAGCCCTGGCCCCGGTTTTGCAGCATGACGCCGGTGTTCGGGCTCATGATGCCGCTGCCATAGCCGCTGAACAGCGAGTTGATGAAGCTGACGGCGTTGCGGTCCCTGTCCACCACGCAGAGGTAGACTGTATCCGCATGCGCCCGCGCCTTGCCAGGTGGTGGCGGGACCATCGCGCGGTCATTCGCGATGCGCCCGCGCAGCTCCGCCGCATGCTCCATCGACAGCAGCCAGTCCGCCGGCACCTGCGCCATTGCCGGATCGGCGACCACGTCGTCGCGGTCGCGCAGCGCCAGCCGCGATGCCTCGGTCAGCAGGTGGTAGCGTTCGACCGATACCGGATCCATCGACGACAAATCATAGCCGGACAGGATGTTGAGCATCTCCAGCGCGATGATCCCCTGCCCGTTCGGCGGGCATTCAAACACATCGTAACCGCGGTAATTCGTCTTCACCGGATCGACATATTCACCCTGCGCCGTCGCGAAATCGTCCAGCGTGTGCAGCCCGCCCAGTTCGCGCAGGTGATTGACGATGTCTTCCGCGACGCGGCCCGTATAGAACGCGTCGCGGCCCTCCCTGGCGATCAGTTCCAGCGTATCGGCCAGTTCCGGCTGGTAATGCAGCGTGCCGACCTTCGGCGGCCTGCCGCCCGGCAGCATGACCCGCCTGGCATTCGGGTTATGACTCAGGGTGGTGATCCCGTCCTCCCAGTCGACCGAAGCGCGCGAATGCACCGGATAGCCGTTGCGGGCGTAGTCGATTGCCGGCTGCAGCAGTTCGTCCAGCCCCTTCGTGCCATGGTCGCGCAGCAGTTGCGACCAGGCGTCCACCGCGCCGGGCACGGTCACCGCATGCGGGGTGTAGCGATCGATTTTCCTGATGCCGCGCTCCACATACCAGTCCGCCGTCGCCGCCGCCGGGGCGCGGCCGGAACCGTTGAACGCCTTGATATCGGCGCTGCCGCCCTTCGACATCAGCATGAAGCAGTCGCCGCCGATTCCAGTCGAGCCCGGCTCGACGACACATTGCACGGCGACGGCGGCCACCGCCGCATCCATCGCATTTCCGCCCTCCTGCAGCACCCGAACGGCCGTTATGGTCGACAGGTAATTCGAGGTCGCCGCCATTCCGTTGGTCGCATGGGCGGGGGACCGGCCGGGCAGTTCGAGGTTGCGCATGGGAGGAGCCTTTCGGAAGAGGAGAATACGTCAGGTCGGTTTATAGGACGTAAACGTCCCAAGGTGCCAGCCCGCCTGCCTGATTTGATCGTTCCGGGTCAGATCGACGGGTCGAAGGTCCGTTCCGTATCCGGATAATTCCGTCGCGGTGTCGGCGCAGGCAAGGTGACTGGCTTTGCACAAGTTTGCGAAATGATGCGACGGCCCGCTGCCGCCCCTTGCGCCCTGCCCGTCCGCCTCGTTACGCTCCGAACTGTTCGTACTGCGACGCTGGCACGGCCGGAAGCCGGATGTAGAAATGGAAGGAACGAAGTCTTGACCATCACCATTACCCCGCTGAGCGATTTCCTCGGCGCCGAAGTCAGCGGCCTGGACACGCGCCGGCCAATGGACGCGGCCGACCTGGCGGCGGTCGAGCAGGCGTTTCTGAATCATCGGGTATTGCGGTTCCGAGACACGCCCATGGATGTGCGCCAGCTCGCCGCGTTTTCCCGCCAGTTCGGCGAATTACAGCCGCATGTGCAGCGCAAGTTCCAGCATCCCGAAGACCCCAATGTGGTGGAAATGCGCAATTACGACGACAGCGGCAAGTTCAATCTCGCCGCCGCCTCGCGCGGGGCGATGGAAAACCTGCGCGACGGCTGGCATTCCGACCTGTCCTATGACCCGGTTCCGGCCAAGGCGACCCTGCTGCATGCGGTCGAACTGCCCGACCACGGCGGCAATACCTGTTTCAGCGACGCCACAAGGGCCTATGAATCACTGAGCGAGTCCACGAAGCGGCGGCTCGCCGGGCTGATGGCGGAGTTCTCCTATGGCAACAACACGCGCAACAAGATGACCAATGTCGCCGCCAGCAGCCTGGACCAGCAGGGCCGCGAGAGCACGACGGTCAGTCATCCGGTGATCTGCGCCCATCCCCTCACAGGGCGACCCGCCATCTACGTCAACCCGCTGATGACGGTGCGTATCGCCGGCATCCCGGAGGCGGAAAGCGATGCCCTGCTGGAGGAACTGTTCGACGCGCTGGACCGGCCGGAATTCCGCTGGGAGCAGGAATGGCGGATCGGCGACACGATCATGTGGGAAAACCGGGGCGGCGTGATGCATTGCGGGCGGCTTGACTACCCGCGCGACCAGCGCCGCCGTTTCATCCGCACCACGGTGCGCGGCCAGCGGATCGACATGCACAGGGCGGCGTAGGCGCATGCCGCCGCGCAGCGCCAATCGCCGCAGCCTGATGCTGTTCTCCGCCCTGCAGCCGGAACGCTGGGATGACGGACTGGCCGCCGGGCCGGATATCCTGGCCTTCGACCTTGAGGACGGCACGGCGCCGGACCGCAGGGCCGAGGCCCGCACCGGGATTGGTCCTGTCTTCACCCGCGATCCGAAGCGCCCGATGCTGAAATACCTGCGGATCAACAATCCGCGTACCCCGGACGGGCTGCGCGATCTGCTGGCGCTGCTCGACTGGGCAACGCCGCCGGACGGGCTGCTGCTCCCGAAGGTGGAATCGCCGGAGGAAGTGCGCTGGGTCACGGGGATCGCCTGCGCCGCCCATCCGGACATCGAACTGATCCTGATCATCGAGTCGCCGCGCGGGCTGGAAATCGCCGCGGCCATCGCCGGCGCCGCGCCGCAGGTGGCGGGGCTGCTGCTGGGCGCCGACGACCTGTCCGGCGACCTGGGTTCGGACCGGGGCTGGGATGCGTTGGCCTATGCGCGCGGCCGCGTCGTTGCGGCCGCCGCCGACGCGGGGGTCGAGGCCATGGACGGCGCGTTCTACGACCCTGAAGACGAAACCGGACTGATCGCAGAGGTCGAACGGGTGGCCGCAATGGGCTTCACCGGAAAGGCTTCCTACCACGCCGACCAGATCCCCCATATCCATGCCGGATTCACGCCGGGCGCAGCGGCCATCGCCCAGGCGCAACGCGTGCTGGACGCCGCGGCCGCCGATACCGTGGGCAATACGAGGCTGGACGGGAAACTGGTCAACGCCGCTGTCGTCAAGGCGGCGCGGCGCCTGCTGACCATCGCGGAGCGCAGGGGCGCGGCCTGATAGTTGCCCGCAGGCCGCGATTACGGCATGAGCGCCTTCGTCGCCATCCAGATGCCCATGACAATCATCATCAAATTCTCCGTCAGGGAGATTGCGCCCAGCGGCACGTTCGTGTCGCCGCCGACGCAGGCGCATTTGAGTTCGCGCCGGTCGATATAGACCGCCTTGACGACCGAAACCGCGCCGACAGCGCCTATAAACACGGCAACGGGCGCCGCAAGCCAGACCAGCGCGCCGGCGATCATCAGAACACCCGCCATGGCTTCGCCGACGGGGTAAATATAGACATATCGCACCCAGCGCCGGGCCAGCAGGTCATAGTTCAGGAACATCGTCGAGAAACTTTCGAGATCGCGCAGTTTCTGGATCGCGAGGATGCACATGCTGAAGGCGACAAACCATTCCGCGGCCCGCAGGGTCAGCACCGTGCCGTACGCGGCCCAGCTTGCCGCCAGGGCCATCAGCGCCGCCATCGCGAACACGGCGATGACCGGCTGGTAGGTCGTATCGCCTTCTTCCGGTACGGCCTCGCCGAAATACACCCGCAAGTCGTCATGGCCGCCGATGCGCTCTCCGGCGATAAAGGTCTGCGGGGTCGTGTCCACGCCATGCGCCGCCATGAAATCCTCGGTTTCCCCGCGTGTGGTCAGATGGCGGTCGTCGACCTCAAATCCCTTCCGCTCCAGAAGATCCTTCGACTTCAGCCCGTAAGGGCAGAGATGGTCCGGCATCACCATCCGGTACAATGTTGCGGTTTTCGCGCCGGTTCCGGTCACCGCATCCGCCGATTTTTCCGACATTGCCAACTCCTGTCGCCCATTTGCGCAAAAAACAGCCGCGACAGTCCCGCCACAAGAAGTGCCAGAATGACGGCATATGTCGGTCAAACGCGCTCGCCGCGTCGGAAGGTCCCGCAAAAAATGTGATATTCAGCGGATTTGCCCGGACAAACCGCCCCCAAAGGCGAATGCGGCTGTGTCTTCGCCTACTCTTCCGGCTCCGTCGTGAACATCAGCGGGTGTCCGGCGCGGCGGCCCATGTCGATGGCCTCGGTCGCCTTGCTTTCCGCGACATCTTTCGTAAACACGGCAACGACGCAGACGCCGCGCTGATGCGCTGTCATCATCACCCGATAGGACTGTTCCTCGGTCATCCGGAACACGGCCTTAAGGACCCGCACGACGAATTCGCGCGGAGTAAAGTCGTCATTGACCAGGATCACCTTGTGCAGGCGCGGCCGCTGCGTCTTTGGCGCCGCCTTTGTCCGCCCGATTGTATCTGTATCGCTCATTCGACCCCGCCTGGAACCGCCGCGCTACATAGGGCTTATTATACCACAGGATTTTCCGGATGCAGCCCCAACCGCCGAAATATCTATTCCGCCTTCACCGCGCCTGGCGGTGTGGCGCCCCAGGGCATCATGGCGACGGCGGATACGGAATTCTGCGGCGAGCCGTCGATCAGCTTATCGCTGTAGGCCATATAGACCAGCGTATTGCGCTTGCGGTCGAGAAACCGTATCACGTTGAGCCGCTTGAACAGGATCGACTGGCGCTTCTGAAACACCTCCTCGCCCTCGTCGTCATCCTCGATCGCCTCGGCGAAGACAATGGGACCCACCTGCCGGCAGGCGATAGAGGCATCGGAGGTTTCCTCGGCAATGCCGAGCGTGCCGCTCACCCCGCCCTTGCGCGCCATGCTGACGAAACAGGTGACGCCGTTCACCTTCGGGTCATCGAAGGCTTCGACCACGACCTGATGGTTCCGGCCGATCAGCTTGAAGGCGGTGTCGGCCCTGCCGATGACTTCGGCGCCGACCGGCAACGTGGCCAGCAACCCGGCGGTGGCGAGAATCGCGGCGACAACTCTGGCGTTCATGAGGCAGTCCTTACGTGAATGGTGGCGGGAATCTGCGGGGAACGCCGGGCCGGGCGGGGGCACGGTTGCGCGCAAAACGCGCCTGCCATCCGTACCCCCTGCGCCGCCAGTCAGCGCGCGGCGGCGGTTACCGCTTCGGCTTCGGGGCCGCGCCGGGACTCGGCTTGTATGGCGCGGTGGACGCCATGCCCGCTGTGGCGAGGACCTTTGGCTTTTCCTTCTTCGGCTTCTTGGCTTCCCGGTTACTTTTCTGCTGACCTTTGCTCATGACAGGCTCCTGGCTGACAATGGATTGTCCTGGAATGGCGTCACGATGACTCCGGCAGATGCGGGCCCATCGACGCGGACGCGTCCATTGCGGCTGGCGCAGGTTCCGGTACGATAGCATCGTCGAGACGCTTTATTCGCACGGATCAATTAACCGCATAAAACTGGCCCCGCCGCAGGGGCGTTACAAGGCATCCACCAAAATATTGTTGCTGGCCCAATTCGGTTGAACGCCGGATCCGCCCTATTACGCGGAGGGTTCCGGCATGCTAGCCTTCGGCGCCGGCGGGGATACCGGCTGTACATTCAGGGGGGAACACATGTCCATATTGGCGATCGGGGGCGCCGGGTTTATCGGCCGCCGCCTCATTCCGTTGCTCGTTGCCGAAAACCAGACCGTCACCGTAATGGATATCGATGTCCGCACCGCCGGCGCGGCCTTCGAGAAGTTCGGCGACAAGGTAAAGGTCGTGCGCGGCGACGTCACGGCGTTCGATGACGTCATCGGCGCGATGATCGAATCCGGCGCGGACCGGGTCGTCAACCTGTCCTATTTCATCGGCGAACTGGAACCCCATGTCGCCTTCAAGCTGGATATCCAGGGCATGGACAACGTTTTCGAGGCGGCGCGGCGCACCGCCATGAAGCACACGGTCTTCGCCAGTTCCGTGGCGGTCAGCGGCCAGCAGTCCAAATTCGGCGAACGCCTGGTGGACGAAAGCGACGAACGCCACGGCACCACGCAATACGCCGTCAACAAGATCATCAATGAATGGCAGGCGCATGACTACCGGCGCAGCTACGGCATGACGATCACCTGCATCCGCCCGGCCAACGTGACCGGGCCGGACAAGAAGTTCGGCTCCATCGATCATGTGAACTGCATGTGCCAGCCGGCGCGGGGCAAGCCGGTCAGCTTCAGCCATGCCGACACCATGCGCTGTGTCATCCATGTGGAAGACATGGCGGCGGTCTTCGCCCGGGTGCTGTTGTCAGACAGCCCGAAACAGGAAACCTATAATTCCGGCGGCGCCACTGTCAGCCTGGGTGAACTGGCGGCGCTGGTAAAGGAATTCCTGCCGGATGCGGATATCCGCTTCGAGAGCGACTCCGGCGGCCGCGATGTTTCCGGCAATTTCCTGATCGACAACAGCAGGGTTGTCGAGGAATTCGGCGTGCAATACGCCCCGCTGCGCCAGCGCGTGAAGGAAGTGATCAACGATATCCGGCGCGAGGAAGGCCTGCCGCTGGTGGAATAGCAGCGTCAGTCCGCCGCCGTCGCGGTTGTTGCCGGACCCCAGGACTGCAGCACCGGCAGCACCTCCTTCGCGAACAGCTTCAGGCCCCGTTCGGCCACCGCGTAGGGGGTGCCGCCGAAGCGGAAGGCGACATTCAGTTCGAATTCGCCCAGCAGTTCGCGGCGCGCCTCCAGCCCGCGCAGGACCTTGTCCGGCGTACCCCAGCTCGCGGCCTGCATGAAGCCGTTCACCGCGCCTTCGAGCCCGGCGGAGCGGGCGATTTCCGCCTTCTGCTGGTAGGAATCGTACCCCTTCACGGTCTTGAAGTGGTCGCCGAGGAACTCATAGTGGTAGAAATTGCTCTCCACGAACTTGCCCTGGTAGCGGCGCGCCTCGTCCTCCGTCGCGGCAAGGTCGGTGCCGCAGACGCAGAAGTCGGTCAGCATTGCGCAGGGCGGCTCGGTGCCGTGATACTTGCGATGCAGTTCCCTGCCCTTCTCGATCCCCGGCTTGCGCAGTTCCCACGGCCGGTCGGCGAACATCACCATATGTGCGCCCAGCTTCGCCGCGGAATCGATGGAATCCTCACTGGAGGCGACGGCGTAGATGCGTCCGTCGAAGGCATATTCCGGCCGCGGCCGGATTTCCGTGCGCGGCTGCTTGTAGAATTTGCCGTCGCCTTCGATAAACCCGGTGTTCAGCGCGTTGACGACCATCGCCGACGCCTCGTCGAAGCGCCCGCGCGATTCGTCCATGTTGATGCGGAAGGCCTCGAATTCGCGCCGCGCCAGCCCGCGCCCCATGCCGAGGCGCAGCCGCCCCCTGCTCAGCAGGTCGAGCACGGCGGCGTTCTCGGCGACCCTTAGCGGGTCATGCCAGGGCAGGATCACCGCCGCCGTTCCCACATCGATATCCGGATGCAGCGCCGTCAGATGCGCCATCAGATGCATGTTGTCGGGGACAAAGGAATAATCGTTGAAGTGATGCTCCGCCGACCACAGGCAGTCGAACCCGGAATCGGCAGCGATCCGCGCCAGCCGCAATTCCTCCTCCCACACATGGCGGTCGGGGCAGTTGTCCCAGCCATAATTGGTAAAGATCATCATCATGCCGACATCCATGGCATGCCTCCCTTTGCCGTTCGCGCTCAATGAATGGGAATGCTTCCATGCCGCCGCCGATACCGCAACCCCCGCCACGCTGGGGCGCGTTAACGTCCCGACAGGTCAGACCGGATTATCGACCAGCAGATAAACGACGAGCAGGGCGACAAGCCCCAGCACGGTGCCTGCTATAAGAACGGCCAGGACCGGACGACCGGGTCGTCCCTGCCGCGCTTCCTCGCCGGATTTACGGGTAGGAGTGGATTCGGGTTTTGTCTCTTCTGTCATGCTTTCGTCTCCTTCTTCGGGTTGAAAGCCGCACCGCATCCGCGGGAAGGCTGCGGCGCATTACGAAAAGGTACAAACGTTGCGACAAACGATTTGTTCCATTCAGACCCCGCGCCGGTCATGAAACAATCCGCCGCGATCCACGTTAATTCGTTGTAACACCCGCCGCAAGCCAATGGCCTGCGCCACAGCAAAGGAGCAAAACAAGATGGATGACAATGTATACGCTGTAACCGAAGTGGTTGGCTCTTCGCAGACTTCGGTCGAGGACGCGATCAAGAACGCCGTCGCAACCGCCTCGAAAACCCTGCGCAATGTGGAATGGTTCGAAATCGGCGCCACCCGCGGCCATATCGTCGACGGCGCGGTGGCGCATTATCAGGTCTATGTCCGGCTCGGCTTCCGCTACGAAAAAGACTGACTCGTCCCCTTGGCAGACCCGGCGACACAGCGGCAATATCATGCCTACAAGAATGGAAAGGAGACCCGATCATGCTCTACAAGGCCTCATTCCTTCAGCAATGCGATATCCTGGCGACGGACGGATCCATCGGCGACGTCTATGACCAGTATTTCGACGACCGGTCCTGGTCACTGCGTTATTTCGTCGTCGACACGGGAAAATGGTTGCCGGGCCGGAAGGTTCTGATCGCACCAGCCGCGATTTCAAAGGTCGATATCGACAATGCAGACCTACAGCTCAACCTCACCAGGCAACAGGTCACCGAATCGCCGGATATGTCGAGCGACCTGCCCGTTTCCCGCCGGATGGAAAAGGAAATGAGCCGCCGCTTCGGCTGGCCGGCCTACTGGGACCTCGCGGCGGCGGGTGTGGTTGCACCGCCGATGATTCCACCCTTCGCACCGCCGGAGTCCGCGTCTTCGGGGCAGCCCGCCCCGGCGCCGGAGAACGCCAATCCGAACCTCCGTAGCGTTGCCGAGATCGAAGGGTACGGCCTTTCGGTCGCGGATGGAGAACTCGGCGCCGTCTACGATGTCGTTTTCAGTGACAGCAGTTGGACGATCCGCTATCTGGTGATCGAAACTGGGAACTGGCTGTCCGGCCGCAAGGTGCTTATTGCGCCGTCCTGGTGCACAGGGATCGATTGGTCGGACCGCGTAATCCAGGTCAGGCTGACTCGCGATGCGATCGAATCGTGTCCGGAATACGACCCGAAAGCCCCCATCGATCGTAAATACGAGGCAGCAATCCACGAGCATTACCGCGAGGACACCTACTGGATCGACGCGTGAAAGCGGGATCGAGCCTGTTTGCAGACAGAACGTATCAGGCGGTGAATTCCACCGCGACATTCAGCGCCGCTTCCGGCGGCACAATGATCGCCCCATCCCGTCCCGGTAACGTGTCGATACCGGCACGCCGCAGATAATCCGCCGTCGCCGCGATGTCCTTCACCCGAACCCCGAACAGCGCCATCATATCGCCGCGCCCCGTCGTATCCGGCATTGCCTTGCCGAGCGACGCGGCCAGCGCCGGCGCGGGCCAGAATTCCACGGCCACTTGCCCCGCTCGCAGGATGTGCGGCGCGTCCGCGGCTGTGGCGCGCGCAACCGTCTCCGCGCCAAACATCTTGTCGAAGGATGCCGCCACCGCATCGGGGATGCCGCAGGCCAGCGCGACCCGCGTAATGGTCAGGGCGCCGTTGGCATGGTTCTGCAGTTCCGGGCACCAGACCAGCGCCGGCGTCAGGTGTTCGCAGAAATAAACCCGCCCGTCGAACACGCTGCGCGGCGGCAGGCGCACAGTGTTGAACCGCGCCGTGCCGGCCATTCCATTCGGGAGTTTCGCATCGCGGGAGAAATTCTGCACCGGATCGACCGGCATTCCCCGCGCCATTAAGTCCGCATGCACCGCCTCGGCATCGTCCATGGCAAAAACCAGCCCGTTCAGCCCGTCGGTGAAACCGGCCAGGTCAGGCCGCGCCCCGTTGCCCGGATTCAACAGTTCCAGGTAGTCCGTGTCGAACATCGCCAGATGGTTGGACGACCCCAGGCTGTGCGTCGTGCGTTCGGTAAAGGTGAAGCCGAGCGCCCGGTAGGCTGCCTCCCCTCTGTCCATGTCTCCGGCCACATCGACGACGATGTGGTCAAGCCGCGGTACCGCCATGCTCTATCTACTCCCGCTTCCCTGCCCCATTGCAGGTACCGGCGCGACGGCGCAGCGCCGTCGCGCCGTCGTTCCGGCTACTTCACCGCGCCGTCCGCCTTCAGCTTCTCGACCGCGCCGCTGTCCAGCTTCAACCAGTCGCGCAGCACGTCGTCGGTGTGCTGTCCCAACGTCGGCGAGGATTTCAGGCGGGTCGGCCGACCGTCCACGCGGACCGGCCAGGTCGGCATCTTGAAGGGCTTGTGCACCGGATGGATCATGGTCTGCATGATGCCGCGCTGTTCGAAGGTGACGTCGTTGTTCAGCTCCATCGTATCGAGCACCGGACCGATGGGGATGCCCTCCTTGCCGATCAGTTCCATCGCCTCGAACTTGGTCTTGGTCTTCGTCCAGGCGGCGACGACTTCGTCCACCTCCGGCTCATGCTCGGCGCGGGCGCGCGGCGAGCCGTAACGCTCGTTGCCGATCAGGTCCTCGCGACCGACCACGCGCAACAGCCGGTTCCAGTGCTCCTCGTTCGCCGCACTGGTGGATATGTAGACGAAATCGTTCGGCCCGCCCGGCGCGCAGGGGAACAGCCCCTTCGGCGCCGACTGGGACCCGGCGATCTTGCTGCCGGCGCGGCCCGCCGGTTTTCCCGTGCGACCGGTTGTCGCGAAATTGGTGCGCATGTAGTGCATGATCGCGTCCTGCATGGCGACCTGCAGACGATGCCCCTCGCCGGTTTCACGGCGCCGGTACAGTGCGCTGGCGATGGTCATCGCCATCACCATGCCGGTGCCCGTGTCACCAATGGAAATGCCGGGGCGCATCGGCGGACCGTCCGGTTCGCCGGTGACGCTGAAGGTGCCGCCGGCGGCCTGGGCGATCATGTCGAAGGACAGGTTCTTCTCGTACGGGCTGCCCTCCCCGAAGCCCTTGATCTGGGCGTAGATGATGCCGGGATTGATTTCCTTCACCACGTCGTAAGACAGACCCAGGCGCTCGATGGTGCCGGGGGCGAAGTTTTCCACCATCACGTCGGCGCCGCGGATCATGTCCTTGACGAGGTTGAGCCCCGTGTCAGACTTCATGTTGACGGCGATGGACTTCTTGTTGGCGTTGAAGACGTGGAAATAATAGGGATCGTCGTCCGGCTGGCCGGGGCGCAGGCGGCGTCCGGGATCGCCCAGCTTCGGGTTTTCGATCTTGACGACATCGGCGCCGCACCAGGCGAGCGCCTCGGTGCAGGTGGTGCCTGCCTCGAACTGGGTGAAGTCGACGACCTTTACGCCGTCCAGGAAGTTGAACTCTGCGATATTCGCGATCGGGTCGGCTGTGGTATCGGGCATGGCGGTTACCTCCAATTTTCTGGCATCGTGAAATGATATGCTGTTGGGCGAAGCTTGGCACAACCGATACGGTCATGGGAAGTGGGGTGCCGTAGCGGTCCGGAGCGGCGGTTTCAGCGGTCTGCGCCCCCCGGAACATCGTAGCCTTCGCATCCGGTGTAAAGCGCATGGTCCCGCGAGGTCGGGTAGCGGCGGCATACCTGCGGGCGGCTGTCATAGATCCGGCAGTAATATTGCCCCCGGTCGCAACGCTTGCGCACAAAGGGGCAGCGCGTGGTTTCCCGTCCCGTCACCACGGTACGCGACAGACTACCCCGCCGCGCGCCGGGTTCGCCCCGCCAGGTGACGTATTTCAGGACATGGGGGGCCTGCGCCTCGAAGCGGGCGATATCCGCCTCGGCCAGCGGCAGCCACCCCGCCCCTTCCAGGCAGCACTTGCCGCACCCCGTGCAGGTAAACTGCGCCGCGTCGTCAGTCATCGGACCCGTCCCGCCGCCAATTCAACGGTCGTGAAACGCATTCCGGCTTCACCGCCGAATATTTGGGTCGGAACCGGGCCGCGGCGCCTACCCCTTCGCGCCGACCGCGCCGTCCGACTTCAATGCCGCAACCGCCGCATCGTTCAGGCCCAGCCAGTCGCTCAGCACCTGCTCGGTATGCTCGCCCAGCACCGGCGAGGACGTCACCCGGCCGACCTTGCCGTCCACGCGCACCGGCCAGGCCGGCATCTTGAAGGGCCTGTGTTCCGGATGAACCATGGTCTGCATGATTCCACGCCGCTCGAATGTCGCATCATTCTGCAGTTCCATGGTATCGAGCACGGCGCCCACGGGGATACCGGCCGCGCCGACCTCCTGCATCGCCTCCAGCTTGGTGCGGGTGCGGGTCCAGGCGGCGACGATCTCGTCCACCTCCTTCTCGCGGGCATGACGCAAATCGTGCGTTGCATATCGTTCGTCGCCGATAAGGTCCTCGCGCCCCACCACTTTCAGCAGGTTGTCCCAATGCGCGGGGTTGGCGCGGCTGGTCATGATGTAGACATAATCGTTGGAACCGCCGGGTGCGCAGGGATACAGCCCCATTGGCGAAAGGTTGATGCCGGGAACCTTGCTGCCGCCGCGCGCAGCCGCCTTGCCGGTCTTGCCCTGGGTCGCGAAGTTGACGCGCATGTATTGCAGCATCGCATCCTGCATCGCCACCTGAAGCCGGTGCCCCTCGCCGGTCTGCTGTTTCCTGTACAGCGCGGCGAGGATGGTGTTGGACATCAGCATTCCGGTTCCCGTGTCGCCAAGCGTGAAGCCGGGACGGGTCGGCGGGCCGTCGGCTTCGCCGGTCGTGCTGAACGTGCCGCCGCAGGCCTGCGCGATCATGTCGAATGCGAGATTCTTTTCGAAAGGGCTGCCTTCGCCGAAGCCCTTGATCTGCGCATATATGATGCCAGGATTGATTTTCCTTACTTCGTCATAGCCAAGTCCCAGCCGTTCGATCGCACCGGGCGCGAAATTTTCCGTCATGACATCGGCTTCACGCAACAGGTCCTTGACAATCTGAAGACCGCTTTCCGATTTCAGATTGACGGTGATCGACTTCTTGTTGGCGTTGAGCACGTGGAAATAATACGGATCGTCGTCCGTCAGGTCCGGTTTCATTCGGCGGCCGGGATCGCCCCGGCTCGGATTCTCGATCTTGACGACTTCGGCGCCCATCCATGCCAGGACTTCGGTACAGGACGGGCCCGCCTCGAACTGCGTGAAATCGATCACCTTGACCCCTTGCAGGAACGCAATGTCTGTAACGGGTGCGGATGTGGCGTCTAACGTGGTATCGGGCATGGCTGGCTCCCCCGGGGGCAGAAAAGATAAATGGACTGGATGTAACGCCAAGCTTGGCACAACACGCCACCTGGCGGCAATCACCTTGCTACCGGCGCAATTCTCAGTATTCGATCCGGTAGACCCGCACCGCCGTGTCGTGAAACAGCTTCGCCTTTTCGTCGGCGGAACAGCCCGAGGCAATGCGTTTGAAGGCGTTCCACAACACATGGTAACTGACGCTGACCTTGTCGACCGGAAAATTCGATTCGAACAGGCAGCGATCGGGCCCGAACTGTTCGATGCAATGGTCGTAGAAGACCCGGGTTTCGTCCACCAGCTCCTGGCTGGTCGGCGGTTTTGGCCGGTTTTCCCAGCCATAGCCGTTCATTTTCATGTTCAGCCCGCCGAGCTTCGCATGCACATTGGGGCATTTCGCGATTTCGGCGATGTCCTGTTTCCATTTCGGCAGATATTCCGCCCGCTTGCCCGCATAGGGACCGATGCCGAGCGGCCCCAGGAAATGATCGAGTATGATGGTCGTGTCCGGAAACGCGCGCGCCAGATCCGTCAGTTTCGGGATCTGCGGGTGGAAGCACCAGCCTTCAAAACTCATGCCGAGCGGCGCCAGCTTCGCAAACCCTTCGCGGAATTTTGCGTCCAGGAACATGTCCTCGGCCGGTTTAGGGTGCGAATTGCGGACGTCGTCGCTGGCATCCCAGCCACCGCCCAGCCGGATTCCCCGGAAGCGACCGCCGCCGGCGGCGATATGCGCTTCGAGTACTTTTTCCACGCCAGCGCCGATGCGCAGGTCGGCATAGCCGATGATGGCCGCGGCCGCGCGCGTGTCGCCATACTGGCCCGACGCGCTCATCGCCGAAATGCCGTTGACGAATTCGGTCTCGCCGACCGGCTTCATTTCCTCAGGTCCCTTCGCCCGGTACATGGAGCCGCATTCGATATAGACGGTGGAACGGATGTTATGGCCGCTGTTCGTGTCCTTCAGCAGGTCGTCCAGCAGGTAGCGCTGCTCGACCTGCTCGACCCGGAAGGTTGCCAGCGGATCGATGCTCGAATCCCAGAAATGATGATGCGGATCGCAGATCGGCAGATCCGGCTCGATAATCTCTTCGCGAACCTGGTTCAGCCACGCATCGGTCGTCGCCATAATCGTTCCCCCGGATGATTGATTGTGTCGAAAGGCAGCTTACGCGGTGCAAGGCGGACACGCCAAGAGGTGGCGGGCCCGTTCCCGCAACCCGCGGCTTCTTTCGTCGCGGTCGCCGGGCGTCAGGCGATATGCGCCAGCGCTTCTGCCGGGTGGGCCTCGGCGTTGTCGACCGCGTAAGCCTGCACCACCGTGCCGTCCGGGCCGACAATGACGGTCACCCGCGACGGCCGTTCCTGATCGGCGCTTTCCGCCGCGCCATAGGCCAGGGCGACCGAACGGTCGGTATCGCACAGCAGGTCGGCGGTCAGACCGACCTCCTCGCGCCATTTCTTCAGGTCGTCGGTCGGGCTGAAGGTAATGCCCAGCACGACGGCGTTCTTCGCAGCATAGTCGGGGGTTCGATCACGGAACCCGCTGGCCTGCTTGGTTCAATTATTGCCGAAGGCGCGCGGATAGAACCAGAGCAGCACATGCCGCCCGGCATAATCCGCAAGGCTGACGGGTTTACCGTCCTGGTTGGGCAGCGTGAACGCCGCGGCGACGCTGCCGATTTCCGGTAAGGCCATGTTTTTCTCCCTGCTGGTGATGCAATAATGGATATGAGGGCAGTGTAGCGGCACGCGCCGGCAAATTGAAGCCGCCGGACGGGATTCTTGCCTGCCGCCCCGGCGGGACGCATGCTGCCTGAAAACCGCAGACTGGGGGCATAAATGACGACAAAACCGATACTGATCCACAATGCGCAGGTCTGGGACGGCACCGGCGCGGACGCGCATCACGACGGTCGCCCCCGTCAATGAGAGCCTGACCGTCAATGGCGCCACGAAAATCGACCTGATTGTACAGTACGGGCGGCGCTGCAAAGGATAATTGCCCGGCTCGCGGGAATAGGTTTACCCTGCGTAAGCATTGCGAATGAACCGGGGTGAGACCGATGCCTCTGACCGTGAAACCGCTGACACCCGTCTTTGCCGCCGAAGTGACCGGCGTAGACATCAACGCGCCGCTAAGCGATGCCGCCTTCGCGGAAATCCGCGCGGCCTTCGACGCGTATTCGATCCTCGTCTTCCGGGGCCAGACGATGACCGACGAAACGCAGATCGCCTTCAGCGAACGCTTCGGCCCGCTTGAACCGACGCAAAAGGCGAACCCCGCGACCGGTACATTCTTCGCGCGGCAGTCTAATCTCGACATCAGAACCGGCGAGCCGATCCCGCCGGACGACCGGCGCATGTGGTACCAGAAGGCCAACATGCTGTGGCACGCGGACAGCACGTTCAAGAAGGTGACGTCGCTGTGTTCGGTCCTGTCCGCGCGCGTGGTGCCGGAAGAAGGCGGCGCCACGGAACTGGCCTCCACCCGCGCCGCCTATGACAGCCTCACCGAAGCGCAGAAGGCGGAACTGGAGGACGTGATCGTCGAGCACGACATCGTCTATTCGCGTGGGCTCGTCGGCTTCGAATATACGGCCGAGGAAGCCGCCGAAATTCCGCCGAACCGCCACCGGCTGGTCCGGGTCAATCGCAATACCGGCCGCAAGTCTCTGCTGATCGGCGTGCATGCCAAGGAAATCGTCGGCTGGCCCTGGGCAAAAAGCCGGGCGCTGCTGGACGACCTGCTGGCGCGGGCGACCCGGCCGGAAAACACCTACCGCCATGAATGGCGTGAAGGTGACGTAATTGTCTGGGACAATCAGGCCGCCGTGCACCGGGCGACGCCCTACGACACCACGAAATACCGGCGGCTGATGCAGCGCACGACAATTTCCTACAGCGAGGAAATGAAGGCGATGGAAGCCGCCGCCGATTGAACCGCCCCGCCCCTGACGGCCCGTCCGGGACCCGGATCGTCATGGATTTGGACCAGTACAAATCATGGGTCGTGATGCCCGAAGACGGGGAAATTCAGGCCGGACAGGGAGAAACCGCCATGCCCATCGCCACCAGATACGTCTATATCGTTTCCATGGATGTCGCGCCGGAAAAGGAGGCGCTGTTTAACGAGGTGTATGACACCGAACACGTGCCGTTGCTGTCAAAGGTGCCGGGCGTCGTGAAGGTCACGCGTATGGAACTGCAGCCGCTGATCCGCGCCGTGGACGGCCGACCCGTCGAGGTACCCAGCGGCGGCGCCGCCAAGTTCACCGCGCTGTACGAGATCGAGGACCCGGCCGTGCTGGTCAGCCAGGAATGGACCGACGCGGTCGACCAGGGGCGCTGGCCGGGAATGGTTCGTCCCTATACCTCGAACCGCCAGCACCTGCTGCGCAAGGTGATCGGCTAGGGGAATCGCATTTGGAAAAATAGCATTGCAGTTTGGAGCGAACAGGATTCTGTAAGAGGCTCAATCAGAGAGGAGCCTCGTTATGTTGTGGTTTGAGACCGCGTTTGCCTCACTTCGTGACCCTCGCACCGGCAATGCGAAGCGGCACGATCTTCTTGAGCTTGTGACGATTGCACTGACGGCGACGGTCTGCGGTGCGGAGAGTTGTTCGGATTTTGCGGATTTTGCGGTTGACCGGGAGGATTTGTTCCGGGAATTCCTGCGTCTGGAGCATGGTGTTCCGAGCCACGACACGTTCTCGCGGGTCTTCCGACTGCTCGACCCCGAGGCATTTTCGACGTGTTTCGGGCGATTTCTGGAGGGGTTGGGGGCGAAGGGCGAAGGGGTGATCGCCATCGACGGCAAGACGCTGCGGCGTTCCTTCGACGATGCCGCGCGAGGCAATCCGCTGGCGGTGGTGACGGCCTTCGCGTCGGCGTCGCGCCTTGTGGTTGGCCAGCGCGGCTATCGGCCTGCCGAGGGCGACAGCGAGATACTGGCGGCCCGTAGCCTTCTGGAGTGCCTGGAGTTGAAGGGTCATCTGGTCACGGCCGACGCCCTGCACTGCCAGGAGGAAACCGCCCGCCTGATCCGGGAGCGCGGTGGCGATTACCTCCTGCGGCTGAAGGCCAACCGTCCGGCCCTGCATGACATGGTGGACAGGTATTTCGCCGATCCCGCGATCCTCGCGGGCTTGCCAGGCACGACCACCACCGACGCCGATCATGGCCGGATCGAAACCCGCCGGGCATGGGTCAGCCACGATCTGGGCTGGATGCGCGGCCCGAAATCGGCCTGTTCCGAGCCAGCCCTGCTGCCGGGGATGGCCGCAATAGGGATCATCGAGAGTACCGTGGAGCATCGCGGAAAGACCACCGTCACACGGCATTATCACGTCTCGTCGCGCGCCCTCGCGCCCGCCGACTACCTGCAGGCCGCAAGGGCGCACCGGACCATCGAAAACGGGCTGCACTGGCTGCTCGACGTCGTCTTCGACGAAGATCGCGCCCGGAACCGAAAGGATCATGGACCGGAAAACCTCGCAACACTGCGAAAACTGGCCCTCAACATCCTCACAAGCGCAAGGCCCGATATCTCAATCCGACGAAAACGTAAACGATCAGGATGGTCAAATGACTTCGCACGATCCGTCATCGGCCAAATGCGATAGCCGTAGGTGATCGGCTGACGCCGATTGAACCGCGCCCCGCCGGGTCCTATCATGCCCGGGACGGTTCCGCCGGCGCGAACGCAACGGCGGATGAAAAGGGAATACGGTACGGCGTACCCATCAGGGACCAAAACCGTAGCTGCCCCCGCAACTGTAAGCGCAGAGCCGGGCCCATCGACGCCACTGGATTTTCCGGGAAGGCAGGGCTGAAAGCGACGACGCGCGAGCCAGGAAACCTGCCGTCACCGAACGTAACCCTGTAGCGCCGTCGGGTGTGACGGCACGGAGACAAACCATGAAAAAGACCCTCTCTCTATCCGCATTCGCCACCGCCGCCGGAACATCCGGTCCCGCCCTCGCCCACCACGCCATGGGCGGCGAGGTTCCGGAAACGCTGTTCACGGGCTTCGTTTCGGGCCTTGCGCATCCGGTCATCGGCATCGATCATCTGGCTTTCATCATCGCCATGGGGCTGGCCGCCGCCTTCACGCCGAAGCGGTTCATGACCCCGCTCGCCTTTGTCGCCGCAACCCTCGCCGGCTGTGGCCTGCTGCTTGCCGGAATCGCCCTGCCGCTGGCCGAAATTGTCATCACCGGCTCGGTGGTACTAGTCGGTGCGATGGTCCTGTCGGGGCGGCGCTTTCCCGCCGGCGGTTATGTCGCGTTGTTTGCCATCGCCGGACTGTTCCACGGCTGGGCCTATGGCGCCAGCATCCTTGGGGCGGAAGCGACGCCGCTGGCCGCTTATCTTACCGGCTTTGCCGCCATCCAGTACGCTATCGCGCTGGGCGTCATGGCCATGACCCGGACGCTATGGCGGGCCGCCGATCCCTCGGCGATCGCGCCGCGGCTGACCGGCGCGCTCATGGCCGGCATCGGTTTCGCCTTCCTGGTCGAGAATATCGAGGGGCTGCTCGCCGCCTGAAGCGCACCGGTATTTCGCGCTGATACGAAAACGGGAGAGGACCGCAAGGCCCTCTCCCGCATTCATTTTGCAATGGCCGACGCAACGCCGAACCGGACAAGACCCGCCTGTCAGGAAGCCGCGGCCAGCACCGCCATCCCGGCCACGGCAACCGCGCCGCCGCTGACCCGCACCAGTGTCGTTCCCCATGCCTCACCGAGCCGGGACAGAGCGATTCCCGATCCGATTCCGATACCATGCAGCATCGCCGTCGCCAGCACAAAGCCAGTTGCATAGCCCAGCCCGGACATCCCGGCAGCCATTTCCTGCCCATGCGCCTGGCCGTGAAAGGTGGCGAACAGCCCCGCCGCCGCCAGCGCCGCCAGCGCCGGGGTGCGACCGCCGAACGCGACCATGCCGCCAATCACCACTATCGACAGCGCAATGCCGAATTCCGTATAGGGCAGCGCCACGCCCGCCATACCCATTGCCCCGCCCGCAACCATCATGGTCACGAAGGCCGCCGGCACCAGCACCAGGGCACGGCCCTTCATCAGGCAGGCCAGCAGCCCGACCGAAACCATCGCCAGCACATGATCCATGCCGCCGAAGGGATGGGCCAGTCCCGCCGTAAAGCTGGATGCCGTATCATGCCCTGTATGGGCCAGCGCCGGCGTCGCCGCCAGCAGGGTCGTTGCAAATACCGTGAGTTTCCGCATTGTCGCTCCTTTGAGGGCCCGCCGCCCTTCGTCATTACAGTTCATCCGGCGACGGCCGGTCTCCTGGCTCCAGACTTTTCCCTGCCCGCCTTCCCGGTATCGCATTTCCGGTGGCGTATGGACATGGCGCAGTCTGTCACAGTGGCGGGGGCCACGCCGGATTCGCACCGGCTTCCCGTTTCACCTCTCGCGAGGCACCGTCGGCGAACAGCCTATCGGCGCCGGCGCATCCCCGCAACCGGAACCGGCGCATGCGGCGCGTAATCGCTCCAAAACGGCGGAAATAAAAATTTAATGGCCGCACAGGTTGATAGATTTCATCATGCTTGCTATCCTGTCGGCCTATTCGCATGGGTGGCAGGCTGGAATACCGGTCAATCTGAATTAAAATGCCGTCCGGGTGGTAGGCGCGTCCGGAAGCCCTGCCAGATACAGCAGGCGGGCGAATAACAGTAATGTGGATGCGCCCTTAGGATCCGACCTTTCACGGCTTCGGCCCCGGCTCCTTTAAACCACCAAAACATCAAAACCGTTTCGGTGCTCCCGGAATCTTCATTCGGTATCGCCGTTACGTACAATCAGGTCTTCGGAAGAAGACTTTCAAGCCGTCCCGCCGGGGCGGCGCAAACCTGTTTTTGCCGTCCCGTCAGGGGCGGTGCTGACCTGTAGTTGAGATCAGGAGCAATACAAATGAGCCTTGACGTGATGAATGACCAGGATTTCGGCGAAAACCCGCTGGAAACCCGCGAGACAGACCATTACCAGACAGAATATGTGCAACCCTTTGTCGAGAAATGGGACGAACTGATCGATTGGGACGCCCGCGCGGAAAGCGAAGGCTCGTTCTTCATCGATATCCTCAAGGCGCGCGGCAAGCACAAGGTCCTCGACGTCGCCACCGGCACCGGGTTTCATTCGGTCCAGTTGCTGAAGGCCGGATTCGATGTCACCAGCGCGGACGGCAATGCGGAGATGCTTGGCAAGGCTTTCGAGAACGGCCGGCAGCGCGAACTGCTGTTGCAGACCGTCCATGCCGACTGGCGCTGGCTGAACAAGGATATCCACGGCAAGTACGACGCGATCATCTGCCTCGGCAATTCCTTCACCCATCTTTTCGATGAAATGGACCGGCGGCGCGCGCTGGCCGAATTCTACGCGGCGCTGCGCTGGGACGGCATCCTGATCATGGACCAGCGCAATTACGACAGCATCCTGAACAACGGTTTCTCCTCCAAGCACAAATACTATTACTGCGGCGACCAGGTGACGGCGGAACCCGAACACATGGACGATGGCCTGGCCCGGTTCTGCTATTCCTTTCCGGACGGGTCCAAGTACCATCTGAACATGTTTCCGCTGCGCAAAGCCTATCTGCGCGGCCTGATCACCGAGGTCGGCTTCCAGAAGGTGAAGACCTATGGCGATTTCCAGGAGACCTATCAGGAAGACGATCCCGATTTCTTCATCCATGTGGCGGAAAAGACCAACCCGGCCATGATCACGGGAAACGGCAGCGATGAGTAGCCGTTCGCAGGCGGTCGAAAAGGCCGAGGAGTATTACGACAGCAGCGCGGCTGACTCGTTCTACCGCAATGTCTGGGGCGGCGAGGATATCCATATCGGCCTCTATCGGTCGCCGGATGAGGCCATCGCCCCGGCCAGCCGCCGCACCGTATCGACCATGGCCGAACGCATCGCGGGGCTGGGCCCAGACAGCCATGTCATCGATCTTGGCGCCGGCTATGGCGGCTCCGCCCGCTACCTCGCCGAAACCCATGGCTGCCGCGTCACCTGCCTGAACCTGAGCACGACCCAGAACGCCATCAACGAGGAGAAAAACGCCGAAGCGGGGCTGACGGACCGCATCGATGTGCTGCACGGCAGTTTCGAGGACGTCCCGGCGGAAGACGCGCGCTTCGACGTTGTCTGGTCACAGGACTCCATCCTGCACAGCGGCGACCGGCCGCTTGTGCTGGACGAAATCCGCCGCGTGCTGAAGCCCGGCGGCCAGTTCATCTTCACCGACCCGATGCAAAGCGACGATTGCCCTCCCGGCGTGTTGCAGCCGATCCTCGACCGGATCCACCTGGAAACACTGGGCTCCATCGCCTTTTACCGGAAAGCGCTGGGCGAACGGGGTTTCGAGGAAGTCGCGGTCCTGCCGATGCTCGACCAGTTGCGCACCCATTACACCCGGGTCGGCGAAGACCTGAAAAGCCGCTACGACGAGATCATCACGCTAAGCGGCCACGAATATGTCGACAACATGCTGCAGGGGCTGGACCGCTGGGTCGAAGGCGCCGATTCCGGTTACCTCGCCTGGGGCATCCTGCATTTCCGCAAGACCTGACGCGGCGGTCGCAACCGTCAGGAAAAGGGGGATCATGGTTGGTTGGAATCGCCTGTGGCGATCCAATTAACCATACGAATCTGAACGTTCAATACCCATGCCCGAAATTCCGGATCCGGCACCTGCTTGCCAGTCAGTCGATTTTGAGCAACGATCAGCCAAGCTAGGTTTGAGCCGGCCATATGGAGAATACCGGCCACAGCATCCCGGCGGAGAAGCATCATGCAGACAGCGACCGATATCGAAGTCGTCCCCAGCGGCGCGGCTCTGGGTGCGGAGGTCCGCGGGATTGACCTTTCCCGCCCGATGGATGACCGGAAATTCGGCGAGATCGTCAAAATCTTCGGCGAGCATTCGGTGATCTGCTTTCGCGGCCAGGACCTGACGCCGGAGCAGATGAGAGGGTTTTGCAACCGTTTCGCCGAACCCCAGAAGCTTTACATGACCCATTACGCCATGCCGGCGCATCCGGACATTCTGTATATCTCAAACGTTCAGGAAGACGGCAAGGTCATAGGCTACGCCGATGCGGGCAGCGTGTGGCATACCGACGGATCCTTCGAGCGTCAACCGCCATGGGCGACGATATTGCACGCCAGGGAAATCCCGGTCACTGCGGACGGCAGGGTGTTGGGTGACACGCTTTTCGCGAGCGCCGTCGCCGCCTATGACGAGCTGGACGATGCAACCAGGGCCAGCCTGCGGGGGTTGCGCGTGCGTCACGATGTAGCGGGCCGCCGCCGCAAAACCGGCACAGCGACAGAAGAAGACAACGCCAAATACGAAGCGAAAGAGAAGGTCATCCACCCCCTGGTACGCACCCACCCCTTCACCGGCAAAAAACTGCTGTATGTGTCGGACGGCGAATGCGACAGGATCGAAGGCATGGACGATGGCGAAGCGCTGGCGCTGATCGCGCGGCTGCAACGGCAGATCGTCCGCGAGGATCGCCTTTACCGGCACCGCTGGCAGGTCGGCGACGTGCTGGTCTGGGACAACTGCGCGGTGCAGCACCTGGCGACCCATGATTACCATGGCTTCAACCCGCCGCTACGCCGACACATGTGGCGCATCACCGTCGGCCATACGGATGTGTACGAATAGGACTATGGGGGAAGCCGCGGACTAAGGGAGGGTCCCCCTGAGCAACCGGATACTTCATTGACATTTTGGACCGGATACATCGTTGACATGTT
>JBBDQU010000049.1 GCA_040905865.1 Alphaproteobacteria bacterium | reverse complement strand
CCCTGGTCAAGTTCAAGAAGCTCGCCGGCGGCGGCTATTTCAAGATCATCAACCGCACGGTGCCCGATGCGCTACGCGCGCTGGGCTACGACGAACGGGAAATTGAAACCATCGTGTCCTACGCGGTCGGGTTCGGCACGCTGAAGGATGCTCCGGGGGTCAACCACAAGTCGCTTCGAGACAAGGGCTTCAACGCCGAGTCGCTGAAGGTGATCGAGGAATCGCTTGCCAGCGCCTTCGACATCAAGTTCGCGTTCAACAAATGGACCCTGGGCGAAAAATTCTGCACCGAAACGCTCGGCCTGTCGGATGAGCAACTCAACGACCTCAGCTTCGACATGCTGCAGGCGCTCGGCTACAGCCGCGCCGAAATCGCCCGGGCGAATACCTATTGCTGCGGCGCGATGACGCTTGAAGGGGCGCCGGGGCTGAAGGAGGAACACCTGCCGGTGTTCGACTGCGCCAATCCGTGCGGACAGATCGGGACGCGCTTCCTCTCCGCGGACAGTCATATCCGGATGATGGCGGCGGCGCAGCCGTTCATCTCCGGCGCCATTTCCAAGACGATCAACATGCCGAACGACGCGACGATCGAGGATTGCAAGGAAGCCTATCATCTGTCCTGGCGTCTCGGCCTGAAGGCGAATGCGCTGTACCGCGACGGCTCGAAGCTGAGCCAGCCGCTACAGGGCGGATTGCTGGACGATGACGAGGAACTGACGGAGGACGCGGACGAGATGCCTCGCGCGGCGGCGGCCCCGACGGCCGAACGCATCGTGGAGCGGATCGTCGAGCGGGTTGTCAGCGAACGCCGGCGGCTGCCCAGCCGGCGCAAGGGCTATACCCAGAAGGCGATTGTCGGCGGGCACAAGGTCTACCTGCGGACCGGTGAATACGAAGACGGCGAACTCGGCGAAATCTTCATCGACATGCACAAGGAAGGCGCCGCGTTCCGGTCGCTGATGAACAATTTCGCCATCGCGATATCCATCGGACTGCAATACGGCGTACCGTTGGAGGAATTCGTCGAAGCCTTTACCTTCACCCGTTTCGAACCGTCCGGCATGGTGGAAGGCAACGACGCCATCAAGATGTCGACCTCGGTCCTCGATTATATCTTCCGGGAAGTCGCCATCAGCTATCTCGGCCGCAACGACCTGTCGCATGCCGAACCGTCCGACAACCTGCCGGACGCGCTCGGCGACGGTGCGAAGGAAGGGGCGCTGCCGCCCGATCCGGCCCGCACCATGGAAACCATCCGGCGGGTCGCAAGTTCCGGCTATGTCCGTTCGTCCAACCTGTTCCTGATCAGCGGCGGCGACGGCGCGAATACTGCCCGGGCATCACTGGGCGGCGGGCAGACCGTGGTCGCGACGGAAGCGGTGGTCGGCTCCCTGGCCGTCAGCGACACGATTGTCGCCGCCGGGGAAGCAAAAATGGATCAGCGGTATCAGGCGCGCGCCAAGGGATACGAAGGCGACGCCTGTGGCGAATGCGGCAATTTCACCCTGGTGCGCAACGGCACCTGCATGAAATGCGTAACCTGCGGCGGGACGAGCGGATGTTCGTGACCCGCGTCATGTCGAATTTACAGGGCTCCCTGTGACCTGGGGGGTAGCGGGATGCTGCCCCCATTTTTTCCGGCGCAACATCGAATACCTCCTATTGAAAACGTGGCATGCGAGGATGCTGACAGGTAAGGTCGCGCCAGGAGAAATCTGAACAGGGGAGAAACCGCATGGCCGGCACGATAGACGCGCGTTTGCAGGATTTGGGAATCACATTGCCGGCTGCCGCCGCGCCCGTGGCCAACTACGTGCCGTATGTCATCAGCGGCAATCAGCTGTGGATTTCCGGCCAGCTTCCCTTGTGGGACGGTGCGCTGAAACATGCCGGGCTGACCGGCGAAGCCGTGACGCTCGACGAAGCAGCCGATGCGGCGCGGGTCTGCGCGCTGAATATCCTGGCGCAGGCGAAGGCGGCGCTGGGCGACCTGGACCGGATAACCCGGGTCGTCAAGTTGACAGGCTTTGTGAACGCGGTACCGGGGTTTACCGATCAGCCAAAAGTCATCAACGGCGCGTCGAACCTGATGGTTGAAGTGCTCGCCGACAAGGGCCGGCATGCGCGTTCCGCCGTTGGGGTCAGCGGGTTGCCGCTGGGCGCCCCCGTCGAAGTCGACGCGGTCATTGAGTTCGATTGAGGTCCGCCGCGGAAAGCGGCCGGAGTTTTTCGCCAGGCGCCATCATGTCGTGTGTGTGGGGGGCTATTTTCTGGCGCCGC
Source organism: Alphaproteobacteria bacterium (assembly GCA_040905865.1). Classification (NCBI taxonomy): domain Bacteria; kingdom Pseudomonadati; phylum Pseudomonadota; class Alphaproteobacteria; species Alphaproteobacteria bacterium. Next base: position 23,540 of record JBBDQU010000049.1, on the reverse strand, counting down.
CAAACAGGGCGTTCATGTCCTCGTATCCGAAGTCGCGATAGAAATCGGCATTGACCTTCAGCGCATCGGCAAGCCGGATACGGTACTCCGCGCGGGGAATTTCCGTTGCGCCGAACTGGCTCAGATGGCTGGTGATGAACTGGGCGTCCAGCAGCGTATAGCCGCCCGCAATCAGGCGTGCGACGAGGTGGACAAGGGCGATCTTGCTGGCGTCGCGGGCGCGGCTGAACATGCTTTCACCGAAAAAGGCGCCGCCCAGAGAAATCCCGTACAGGCCGCCGACCAGTTCGTCGTCGCGCCAGCATTCGACGCTATGGGCGTATCCCATATGGGACAGGGTCGTATAGAGCGTGATGATCCGGTCGTTGATCCATGTCTGCTGCCGCCCTTCGGATGCTTCGGCGCAGGATTCGATTACGGTGTGGAAGTCGTGATCGAACGTGACATGGTAGCGGCCGCTGCGGATCGTGCGGGCCAGTCGCCGGGGGACGTGAAAGCCGTCGAGCGGGATGACGCCCCGCAGCCGCGGATCGACCCAGAACAGTTCCGGATCGTCGCGATCCTCCGCCATGGGGAAGACCCCTATCGCGTATGCGCGCAGCAGCATGTCGGGCGTCAGCTTGAGCTGGTCCATGCCTGTCCTCCGCTTTCCGCAGTCAGTCTTGCCCTACGAACCCGCCAGATGCTTTTCCAGCCAGTGGATGTCGTATTTGCCGGACTGGAAATCCTGTTCCGAAAGCAGATGCCGGTGCAAGGGGATTGTCGTTTCGATGCCGCTTATCACGTATTCGTCCAGCGCCCGCTGCATGCGCATGACGCATTCGGCGCGGCTGTCCGCATGGACGATCAGCTTGGACACGAGGCTGTCGTAATGCGGCGACACGCGGTACCCGGTATACAGCGCGGAATCCACCCGGACACCGGGTCCGCCCGGCGCATGGTATTCGGTGACGAGGCCCGGCGACGGGGCGAAGGTTTCCGGATGCTCCGCCGTTATGCGGCATTCGATGGCGTGTCCGCCAAGGACGATGTCCGACTGTTTGAGGCCAAGCGGCAGCCCGGCGGCAACGCGGAGTTGCAGGCGGACCAGATCGACGCCGGAGATCATTTCGCTGACGGGATGTTCGACCTGCAGGCGTGTGTTCATTTCGATGAAGTGGAAGGCCCCGTCCTCGTACAGGAATTCGAACGTGCCGGCGCCGCGGTATTTCAGCGCCGCCGTCGCATCCGCCGCGCGCTTGCCGATGGCGCTTCGGGTGGCGTCGCTCAGCGCGGGCGAGGGCGCTTCCTCGATAACCTTCTGGTGCCGGCGCTGCATGGAGCAGTCTCGTTCGCCAAAATGGATCGCGTTACCCTTGCCGTCGCCGAAGACCTGGATTTCGATATGGCGGGGTTTGGCGAGGTATTTTTCGATATAGACCGTGTCGTCGCCGAAGCTCGCCATCGATTCCGCCCGGCAATGCGACAGGACCGCGCCGATCTCCTCCGCATTGCGGGCGACCTTCATGCCGCGGCCGCCGCCGCCGGACACGGCCTTGACGAGAACCGGAAAGCCGATATCCGAGGCGATCCGGATCGCTTCCGCATCGTCGGTAATCGGGCCGCCGGACCCGGGAACGACCGAAATGCCCAGCTTCTTGACGGCTTCCTTGGCGGTCAGCTTGTCGCCCATTGTCCGGATATGGTCCGGGCTGGGGCCGATAAAGGTAAAGCCGTGCTCTTCGACCATTTCCGCGAATTCGGCGTTTTCCGACAGGAAACCGACGCCGGGATGGATCGCATCCGCGCCGGCGACGATTGCCGCCGACATGATCGCCTGGCCGTTCAGGTAACTGCTGCGCGACGGCGGGGGACCGATGCACACGGATTCGTCCGCCAGCCTGACATGCATGGCGTCGGAATCGGCGGTGGAATGCACCGCGACGGTCTGGATGCCCATTTCCCGGCAGGCGCGGTGAATCCGCAAGGCGATCTCGCCGCGGTTGGCGATGAGGACTTTCTTGAACACGTCGGTTCTATTCCAGTATCAACAGTGTTTCGCCGAATTCGACGGGCCGGGCATCGCGCGCAAGGATGCGTTTTACGGTTCCCGCACGATCCGCCAGTATCGGATTCATGACCTTCATCGCTTCCACGATAAACAGCGTGTCGCCTTCGGCGACCCTGGAGCCGACCGAGACGAATGGCGGTTCGCCCGGTCCGGAGGCAAGATAGATCGTGCCGACCATGGGCGACGTGATCGCGCCTGCTTCCGTTTCATCCGCGCCCGTCGTGACGGGGGCCGCCGCGGCGACGGGCGGCGGGGCCGGCGCCGCGGCATAGGATGGCGCGTTGCGCACCACGCGGATACTGCGGTCGCCTTCTTTCAGTTCCACTTCGCTCAATCCTGTTTCTTCCAGAATTTTTGCCAGCTCGCGGATGGCGGCGCTGTCGATTGTTGTCTTGGCCATGTCAGATATCCAGAAGTCCGTAGAGCGCATCCATCGCGACCACATAGCCGCGCGGGCCAAGCCCGCAGATCACGCCGGTCGCGACCGGCGAAATATACGAGTGGTGACGAAAGGAATCGCGTTTGAAGATATTCGAAATATGGAGTTCGATAATCGGCAGGTCTGTCAGCGACAGGGCATCGAGCAGCGCCACCGATGTGTGTGTATAGGCGCCGGCGTTGATGATGATTCCGTCCTGGATATCCCGTGCTTCCTGTATCCAGGTCACCAGTTCGCCTTCATGGTTCGACTGGCGGAAATCGATTTCCACGTCGATTTCCCGACTGTGGTCCTGGCACATCCGTTCGATATCGGCCAGCGTGTCGGAGCCGTAGATTTCCGGCTGCCGAACGCCCAGCATATTGAGGTTCGGGCCGTTCAGTATGAGAATTTGGGGCGCTGCCGCCATCGGTGTCCTTTCCGGCGGAATTGCGCCGTGGTTCGATCCCATGATCAGATGGGTTATAACATTTGCAGCGACACGTTAGAAACAGGCAAGTCTTTAGAGGATATCTCATGGCGGACCGATGGATATCGTTTCCCCGCGTCGAAGGGACGGCATCGCGTCAGGCGCATGCCGATCTGCCTGAAGGCACCTATGAGCGTGAACTGGGCCGGGAGGGTTTTTTCGGCCCGGCGACGCAGATGCATCACCGCCATCCGCCGACGGGGTGGACGAATTTCGAGGGGCCGCTGCGACCCCATGCCTATGACCTGACGCGCCTGAATTCGGTGGAGGCGTCGCCCTGGGGCGCGCGGCCAATCCTGTCCAATCCTCATGTGGGGATACGGTTCTGGCGAACCGCGGGGGTCATGGACCGCCTGGTGCGCAATTCCGACGGCGACGAATTGCTGTTCGCGCACCGGGGAGAGGGTGAATTATTCTGTGATTACGGCAGGTTAGAATTTGGCGAGGGCGACTATATCGTTCTGCCGCGCGGCACCATGTGGCGGGTTGCCTGTACCGGGGACGCGGCCTTCCTGATGATCGAGGCAACCAACGATTCGTACCGACTGCCGGAAAAAGGCATGCTGGGTCCGCAGGCGATATTCGACCCGGCGATGCTGCGCGCGCCGGCAATCGACGATGCGTTCCTGGCGCAACAGGACGAAAACGACTGGCAGGTGGACATCAAGCGCGGCGGCGCGGTGTCGACCGCGACCTATCCGTTCAATCCGCTGGATGCGGTCGGCTGGCATGGCGACCTGTCGCCGGTCGCCATCAACTGGCGCGACATCCGGCCGCTGACCAGCCATCGCTACCACCTGCCGCCATCGGCCCATACGACGTTCTTGAGCAGGCGATTCGTTGTCTGTACCTTCGTGCCGCGGCCGTTCGAGACCGATCCGGGCGCCCTGAAGGTGCCGTTCTTCCACAATAACGACGATTACGACGAGGTCATCTTCTACCATCAGGGGGATTTCTTCAGCCGCGACAATATCCATCCGGGCATGGTGACGTTCCATCCCTGCGGTTTCACCCACGGGCCCCATCCGAAGGCGCTGGGCGCGGCCTTCTCGCCGCGAAAAACCCATACCGACGAGGTGGCGGTGATGCTGGACGCCCGCGACGCGCTGGTTCCCGGCGACCTGCCGGACGGCGTCGAATTCACCGGCTATGTGGACAGCTGGAAGGGGGAGGCATGAAACTGGGATCGCTGCGCGACGGCAGCCTGGACGGCATGCCGGTCGTGGTATCCCGCGACCTTGCGACGGCGGTTTCGGCGCGGATCGTCGTGGCGAACTGGCAACTGGCGCTGGAGCACTGGGCCGATACCAGCCCGGCGCTGGAAGCACTGTATGGCGCGCTGAACAGCGGCACGGCGACCGGCGTAATTGCGTTGCAGGGGCGGGACTTCGAATCGCCGCTGCCGCGCGCCTACCAGTTTCTGGACGGCAGCGCCTACCTGAACCATGCCGAACGCGTGCGCCGGGCGCGGGGCGCGGAAATGCCGGAAAGCTTTCGCAGCGATCCGATGATGTACCAGGGATTGAGCGACCGGTTCCTCGGCCCGACGGACGATATTCTCGCGGCGGACGAGGCCTGGGGAATCGATTTCGAGGCGGAAATCGGCGTGATCGTCGACCGGGTGCCGATGGGTATCGCGGCGCGGGATGCGGCGGCGCACATCCTGCTGGTCGTGTTGCTGAACGATGTCAGCCTGCGCAACCTGATCCCGGGGGAGGTGGCGAAAAGCTTCGGCTTCATCCACGGCAAGCCGGCATCCGCTTTCGCGCCGGTGGCGGTAACCCCGGATACGCTGGGACCGGCTTGGGATGGCGGCAGGCTGCACGGGCCAGTCCGCGTCGACTATAACGGCGAATCCTTCGGCCGGACCGACGCCGGCAAAGACATGAATTTCGATTTTCCGGCGCTGATCGCCCATGCGGCGAAGACGCGGTCGCTTGCCGCCGGAACGATCATCGGCTCGGGGACCGTCTCCAATCGCGACCGCGACGCCGGCTCCAGTTGCATCGCGGAACGGCGGATGATCGAAACCATCGATTTCGGCGCGCCGAAGACGCCTTTCATGGCATTCGGCGACCGGGTGCGGATCGAGATGACCGGGGCGGACGGTCAGTCGATATTCGGCGCCATCGACCAGCGGGTCCGGCAGGCCTGACCTGATCTAGTGATCCGAGCCGTGCAGGATTTCGTCCTGCATATGGGTTTCATAGGCGATGCCGGCGGGGGACAGGGTGATCGCGACGGGGAAGGTGCCGCTGGCCAGCCCCTTTCGTGCCAGTGCCCGCCAGACAGCTTCATTGTGCAGCCCGGTCGCGTCGCGGCCCATGACCAGTCAGGGCCCCATGTGGAAATGGTTGCCGTGTCCCGGCGGGAACCCGGTAATCGTGACTTCGCCGGTTTCGGCATTCGGTGTCGCCATATCGGGCAGCTTGGCGAGTTCCTGCAACAATGTCAGCGTCTTGAGCTGGAGCTTGTTGAGGTTCAGCGGGTTGCGTTTCGGGGGCATGGCAATCCTTTCATTGGCGGCAGACTCCATGCTGCCGCCGGATTGGTCAAGACTTCGGATTCGCCCGGCGATATGCTACTGAATCCGCAGTTGAACGGGGAAGGCGGCGGAAAAATCGTCGGCGCTATCATGGCGGATGTGACTTTCGACCCACGACCGCGCGGGGGCGTATCGCATGTCATCGGCGATACGCGGCAGCCGCTCTGGCGGAAAACGATCCCGCGAATGCTGGCGGAAACGGCGGCGCGTTACCCGGACCGGGAGGCGCTGGTATTTTGCGCGCATGGTTACCGGCGGACCTACCGCGAGTTCGCCGCGGAAGTTGACGCCGTCGCGGCGGGGCTGGCGGCGCAGGGCCTGCGGAAGGGGGAACGCGTCGGCGTCTGGTCGCCGAACCGGCCGGAATGGGTGGTGCTGCAATTCGCCAGCGCGAAAATCGGGCTGATCCTGGTCAATATCAATCCCGCCTACCGGTTGTCGGAACTGGAATTCGCGCTCAACAATGTCGGTTGCCGCGCGCTGCTGATCGCCGCCAGGTTCCGGACCAGCGATTACATAGCGATGATCCGTGAACTGGCGCCGGAAATCGATACCGCGTCGCCGGGGGCGCTGCGGGCGGCGCGGCTGCCGGAACTGCGTTTTGTGTTCCGCATGGGGGCGGAACGGACTCCCGGCATGCTGAATTTCGACGACCTGGCCGGGAGCGGCGCCGGCATCGATATCGACGCGATTGCCGAAAGCCTCGATCCGGACGATCCGATCAATATCCAGTTCACCAGCGGCACGACGGGCACGCCGAAGGGGGCGACCCTGACCCATGCGAATATCGTCAATAACGGTCGCTTCGTCGTCGCCGCGATGCGCTTCAGCCACGAGGACCGGCTGTGTATCCCGGTGCCGCTGTACCATTGTTTCGGCATGGTGATGGGCGTGCTCGGCTGCGTTTCCGCCGGCGCCTGCATGGTGTTTCCCGATGAGGCCTTCGAACCGCTGGCCACCCTGAAGGCCCTGGAGGCCGAACGGTGCACGGCAATGTACGGCGTGCCGACGATGTTCATCGCCATGCTGCAGCATCCCGAATTTCCGACCTTCGATCTGTCGGCGATGCGCACGGGGATCATGGCCGGCGCGCCATGCCCGGCCGCGTTCATGCAGCGGGCGGTGGACGACATGAACATGCGCGAGGTGACCATCGCCTATGGCATGACCGAAACCAGCCCCGTGTCCCTGCAAAGCGCCGCCGACGATCCGATGGACAGGCGGGTCGGGACCGTCGGACGGATCCATCCGCATGCGGAAATCAGGCTGGTCGACGCGGAAGGGCGAACCGTTCCCATCGGCGAAACCGGCGAGGTCTGTACGCGCGGCTATCTGGTCATGCAGGGCTACTGGAACGAACCGGAACGGACCGCTGAATCAATCGACGCCGAAGGCTTCATGCATACGGGCGATCTCGCCGTCATGGACGACGACGGCTATGTCCGTATCGTCGGGCGGCTGAAGGAAATGCTGATCCGGGGCGGCGAGAACGTCTATCCGCGGGAGATCGAGGAATTCCTGTACCGGCATCCGAAAATCAAGGACGTGCAGGTCTTCGGCGTGCCGGATGATAAGTTCGGCGAGGAAGTCTGCGCCTGGATTATCCTCAAGGAAGGCGAGGGCGCCGATGAGTCGGATATCCGGGATTTCTGCCAGGGCCGGATCGCCCACTACAAGATCCCGCGTTATATCCGCTTCGTCGACGCCCTGCCGATGACGGTCACCGGCAAGCCGCAGAAATTCAGAATGCGCGAAGCGATGGTCGCGGAACTGGGGCTGGCGGATTAGGCGGCTTTTCGGCGCGCGGCCGTAGCGCCCGCGTTGTCCCCCAGCGCTTCCAGCGTGTCCGCATAGCGTGACCAGGCGTCCCGGTTGGCCGGATACAGCGCGACCCGTTCCGCCAGCAATGCGCGGGCCAGCGAAAACTGCCTGTCTTTCGTCGCGGCTTCGATGAGGTATTGCGCGAAAATATCCCGCTGCGCGTGGCTGCCGCCGACGCAGGCATAGTCGTAGCGGATCGGCAGCATGGTTTCGATGGCCCCGGCGTAATCGCCCCGGCTGTAGGCCAGGATCGCCTCGCAGAGCGGGATGGCGACCGGCGTCATCGTGGATGCCGCGAAATGGTCCGGCGTTTCGGCAAAGCGGCGCAGCGAGTCGAGCAGGTTTTCCGCCTGCTCCACCCGTCCTTCGCGCGCCAGCACCATCATGTTGTGCATTTCGGTGAAGGCGAGGGTGTGGTCGCCGATCCGGCCTTCCGCCATGTCGGCCAGCACCGCCCAGCGGTCGCCCGTATCGACGCCCAAAAAATCCAGCCGCGCCAGCATCGAGGCGGCGTTCTGGACATCCAGGTAGAAATCGGACGGGTCGGGCACGATGGAATTGTCGTAGAGGTCCAGCACCCGGTCGTATTCGCCCTTGGCCAGCGCGAACATCGCGGTGTGCCACCAGACATGGCCCTTGAACGGATTGCGGTCGTCCCAGGCATTCGCCGGCTGGCGCAGCCAGGTCAGGCCGTCGTCGGCCCGGCCCTGCATTTCCAGGACATGGGCGACCGCATGGATCGCCCACAGGTCGTCCGGGTTCCGTTCCACGGCTTCGCGGCCATAGGCCTCCGCCGGGCCGTAATCGCCGCATTCCTCCAGGCCGAAGGCATACATGCCCAGCACCGCGCCGTAGCCCGGCATGTCCGGGCGCCATGCGGGATATACGCGGGCAATGCCGTCCCGCAGCAACTGGTTGCGGCCCATCCAGAACGCATTGAAATGCTGCAGCCGCAGGGCGAGGATATCGGTGGGGTGCTCGAACAGGATCCGGTCCCAGATGCCGTTCGATTTTATCAGGTTTCCGTTCAGCCAGGCGCGCAGGGCTTCGATATGCGCCCGTTCGCGGTCGGTCACATGGTTAGCGCCCGCTTCGGCGGCGGCAATGCAGCCGATAACCTTGCCGTTCATCGCATTGGAGCCGAACAGCATCATCAGGTAGCCCTGAAGCACATGGGCCATCACGAAGCCGGGATCGGCCTCCTGGCAGGATTTGAGCGCACCCATCGCGCCGGCCCGGTATTCGAGGTAATCCGAAATCGCCCGGTCGAACCGGGCGGCGGCTTCGGCGCTTTCGGTCGTGAGAGGCAGTCCCCGTGCGTCTGTATGCATCAGCGTTCCCTCAAGTAGTCGCGGGCCGGTATATCTATCACGGCGGCGGCCCGATGTGACAAGATGGCGGAATACAGTTTCGCGCCATGAACGGGAGAACGATGCCGATGACCGAACCGCAATCCGCGCCGTATGGAAGCTGGGAGTCGCCGATCACCGCCGGGATGATCGTGGGCAGCACCGTGGGGCTGGGGCAGGTGGTTTGCGACGGGGGCGACATCTACTGGACGGAATCGCGCCCCGCGGAAGGCGGCCGCAATGTCGTTTGCCGCCGCGCGGGCGCTGGCGGCGCGGCGGACGTGACGCCGGCGGGATACAACGTCCGGACCCGCGTGCATGAATATGGCGGCGGCGCCTATACGGTCTGCGACGGCGTGGTCTATTTCTGCAACGATTCCGACCAGCGGCTCATGATCCAGCCGCCGGGTGCCGCGCCCCGGGCACTGTCGCCGGATGGGCCCTGGCGCTATGCCGATATGCGGGTCGATACGGGCCGCCGACGCGTGCTGGCGGTGCGCGAAACCCATGCGGAGGGGGCGTCCGAACCCGTCAACGACATCGTGGCCATCGGGCTGGACGGAACCGTGACGGTCCTGGTGGCAGGGGCGGATTTCTACGCGGCGCCTCGCCTGTCACCGGATGGCAAACAGCTCGCCTGGCTGTCCTGGGATCATCCGGATATGCCCTGGGACAGTTGCAGGCTGTGGCTGGCGGATATCCGGGAAACGGGCCTCCCCGGCGAACCGGTCCTGGTTGCCGGCGGCGCGCGGGAGGCCGCGTTCCAGCCGGAATGGTCGCCGGACGGGATCCTGCATTTTGTTTCGGACCGGACCGGTTGGTGGAACCTGTACCGCCGGGACGGTGCGGAGGCGCATCCGCTGTGTCCGGTGAATGCGGAATTCGGCCTGCCGCAATGGGTATTCGGCATGACGACCTATGGTTTCGATGCCGGGGGAAATATCATCGCCACCTATTGCGAGGGCGGGTTCTGGCGTCTGGGGCGTCTTGCCGGGGGAACGCTTTCTCCGGTTACCACGCCGTATTGCGGGTTCGGCTCGCTGAAGACGGATGGCGGCAGCGCGGTGTTCATCGCAGGCCATCCCTCGCAGCCGCCGGCGCTGGTCGCCCTTGACCTCGATACCGGCAGGAGCGATGTCCTGCGCCGGTCCGCCGATGCGGAAATCGACCCCGACTATGTCTCGCGGGCCGAGGCGGTGGCTTTCCCGACGACCGGCGCGCGCGAGGCGCATGCCTACTTCTATTCGCCGGCAAACCGGGATTTCGCGGGGCCGGCGGGCGCTTTGCCGCCGCTGATCGTCAAGAGCCATGGCGGGCCGACCGCACAGACCGGGGCGGCCTTCGATATGAAAATCCAGTTCTGGACCAGTCGCGGCTTTGCGGTGCTGGATGTCAATTACGGCGGCAGTACGGGCTACGGCCGGGCGTACCGGCGCAGCCTGGACGGCCATTGGGGGGTGATCGATGTGGATGACTGCGAAGCCGGGGCGCGATACCTGGCGGCGCAGGGCCGGGTCGATGGCGAAAAACTCATCATCACCGGCGGCAGCGCGGGCGGGTACACAACGCTGTGCGCGCTGACGTTTCGCGATACGTTTCGCGCCGGAGCGAGCCATTACGGCATCGGCGACCTGGCGGCGCTGGCGACCGATACGCACAAGTTCGAAAGCCGGTATCTGGACCGGCTGGTCGGTCCCTGGCCGGAGGCGCAAGCGCTGTATCGGGAACGCTCGCCGATCCATTTTTCCGACTGCCTCGATTGCCCCGTCATCTTCTTCCAGGGGCTGGACGACAAGGTCGTGCCGCCCAACCAGGCGGAAGCCATGGTGGCGTCCCTGCGGCAAAAGGGGACGCCCGTCGCCTATATTCCGTTTGCCGGAGAGGGACACGGATTCCGCAAGGCGGACAATATCCGGCGCGCGCTGGAGGGCGAACTGTATTTCTATGGCAGGATATTCGGATTTACCCCGGCGGGCGACACTGCGCCGGTCGAAATCGAAAACCTCTGAGGGACGACCATCCGCAAGCAGTATTCGCACCGACGGCGCCGGCAAGCCTGGTCGGCGTGGATTGCGGGTTCAGCCTTTCGGCGCGCGCGCCAGCGCGATGAGTTCGCGCAGCTTGTCTTCGCCGACCGCGCCCGGTACCAGCTGATCGCCGATCAGGAAGGCCGGCGTTCCATTGATCCCGAGCGATTGCGCGAGTTCGAGCGTCTCGCTGAGATACTGTTCGATCGCCGGCGACGCCATGTCGGCGATGAGCCGCTTCATGTCGAGCCCGACCGCATGCGCGGTTTCCATGACCCTGTCCTCGGTCAGGCGGCCTTTCATCTCCATCAGCGCGACATGGTATTCAAAATATTTACCCTGCTTGTCGGCGGCCATCGCCGCGCGCGACGCGAATACGGATACCGGGCCCAGAATCGGCAGTTCCTTCCAAAGGACCCGGATGTTCCTGTCGGAATTCAGGACATTCATGAATGTAGGGAATACCTGCTTGCAGTAGCCGCACTGGTAATCGAAAAATTCGACAACGGTGACATCGCCCTTGGCGTTCCCCATTTCCGGCGTTTGCGGATTGTCATAGATTTTCGGGCCCAGGGCGATCATGGCCCGCCGCTGGGCTTCCGCCTGCGCAATCCGTTCGCGTTCGCGCAACCGGTCGATCGCTTCGGCGATGATTTCCGGGTTTTCGAGGATGTACTGGTGGACGATTTCCTCAATCGCCTTTTTATCCTCGCCGACAATATCCGCGACCGCCGGTGCGGCGAAAGCAAGGACCGCGACGGCCAGCGCGGCCTGCCGCGCGCGGCCAAAAATTCTGTCGACAGGCATGAAGCGTAATCCTTTCAGTCTTCTGCTTTCTGCGCCGCATTCCGGATGTCCTGGGCGCGAACCCAGCTTGCCGAGCCGTTCTGCAGGAGTTCCATTGCCCGCTCCGCGCGATACAGGGCGACGTTCTTCTTGCCGGTCAGCATGGCTTCCTCGGCCAGCGCCAGCATGACATGCGCCTGATCGCCGCTGCGGGAAAACGCGGTTGACTTCAATCGCCATGCAAGGGGGATCTCCGGTTCGTATCGCAGGGCTTCATTCAGGTTGACCAGCGCTTCATTGTCCATCGCCGGATTGTTCATTTCCAGTAACGATTGCGCCAGATTGATCCGGATCAGGGCGGCCCAGGGCAGGATCTCGATGGCTCTGCGATAGGACGGGATCGAATCGGCGACCTTCCCGGCGTCCTGCAGGATATCGCCTTTCAGTTCATGGAAAAACGGATCGTTCGGGGCTTCGGCCAGCAGGCTGTCGACATGGGCGAGCGCCTGGTCAACCTGATGCTTCTCCTTGTAGCCGATGGCCCGCGCATAGCGGGCCGGCACCGATGTGTCGGTTTCCGGAAAATCCCGCAAGGTGCGCGACAGCGGGTTGAGATACCCTTTCAGCTTCGCCTGCATCCTGTCATGAGCGCGCGTCAGGTGTTCCGAAACCGGCTTGTCCGAATTCGGGGACCGGGCAATCTGTTCGCGCAGGAATTCGATCCGGTCGCGCGTCAACGGATGCGAGCGGACATAGGGGTCCTGCCGGCTTGCCGACAGCGATTCCTGACCGGACAGGATTTCGAGGAAGGCAAGCAGACCGCGCGCGGACATGCCGGTGCTCTCAAGAAACTCAAACCCCGCCTGATCGGCCGACTGCTCCATCGTTCGGGTATAGGACAACAGGGTTCGCTGCTGAATGGTGGCGGAACCGGCGATCACCGCCTGTGCCGCGCCGGGTTCCCCAGAAGCAACGGCCGCCACGCCGCCCAGGATCATGGCAAGAATCGATTGCGCGGTTGAATTGCGCAATCTCTCCTGCAGCCGGACCAGGTGGCCGCCGGAGATGTGGCCGGTTTCATGCGCGATGACGCCGATCACCTGGCTGGCGTCGCCGGCCCGCATCAGCAGGCCTGTATTCATGAAGATGCGCTGGCCACCGGCAACGAAAGCGTTTAGGGTCGGGTCGTTGACGATGTGGATGGAAATATCGTTGGCCTGCAGCCCGGCGGCTTCGAACAATGGTGCGGAATAGACCCGAATCGTGTTTTCAATCTCCGTATCACGAATGATCGAAATATTCTTTGCGGAAGTCTGACCGGACAGCGTAATCAGGGCGATGCATAAAAACGCAACAAAGCCAGCTGCCGCCTTTGGAACCCGTATGCGCTTCACTGTCTTGCAACTCCTCCGACGCCGCACAATAACTGGGGTCCGGAAGCACCGCAATCAAGGTATGGCGGTTCTGGCCGCCGTCGTCCTGCTGACGGCCTGCGCCGGTGGCGACGGCGATTCCGGGACCGGTTCGGGCATTCTGGCCACGGTATTCGGCGGTGGCGAGGAGAAAGCGGCGACGCGGTCGCGATTGATCGAAAGCGATCTGGTGTTCTTCGGTGTCGTCGCCGGGGACGAACCGGTTGCCGTCCGGGCCGCCGAGGAGGTCCTTAAATATGGCGGCAGCGCCGCCGATGCGGCCGTTGCGCTCGCGCTGACGCTCGGCGTAACCATGCCGTCGATGGCCAGCCTGGGTGGCGGCGGGGTCTGCATCGTGCATGACCCGGGCAGGCCGGAAACCGAAATCATCGATTTTATAGCGCCTCCGGGGTCGTCGGTTGCGGGCGCGGACAGGCCCAGCGCGATACCGACGATGCTGCGGGGCGTGACGGCGCTGCACGCACGCTACGGGCAGCAGGACATCCGCACCCTTCTGGCCAGCGCCGAAAAGCTGGCCCGTTTCGGATTTGTCGTTTCCCGGGCGTCGGCGCGCGATTTCCAGCTCGCGGCGCAACCGCTGTTCAATGACCCTGCCGCACGAGATGTTTTTGCGCGGCGCGGCGGTGCGGCGCCGGCGGAGGGCGACACGCTGGTTCAGGCCGATCTGGCGGAAACCTTTTCGAGTCTCCGGACGAACGGGGTCAGCAGCTTTTACAAGGGGCCGATGGCGGAGAAAATCGTGGAGGGGGTAACAGCGGCCGGCGGCACGCTGACGCTGGACGATCTGGCGGGTTACCTGCCGGCCTGGCGCAAGGCGGTCCTCGTTCCCTACCGGGATCAGGTTCTGGCCTTCGCGCCGCCGCCGGCGGGCGTCGGCGTTGGCGGCGCGCTGATGTGGCACATGCTGGCGTCCGACGACCGGTACCGGAACGCAACGGAGGACGGTCGCGCGCACCTGCTCGTCGAGGCCGCAAAGCGCGCCTTTGCGGCCCGCGATCGCTGGATTTACGCGGCGCCGGGATCCTTGCCGACGGAATCCTACGCGGATGCCGCCATCGCCGCGAAGCTCATGGCCGGCTTCGACCCGCAACGGGCGACACCGGCATCCGCCGTCCGCTCGAATCAGGCCGCGGCTGCGGAAAACCCGTCAGGGACAGGGTTCGTGGTGGTCGATCTGGTCGGGCAGGCCGTGGCCTGTACGCTGACCAATTACAATTTCTTCGGGACCGGGCGGGTGGCGCCGGGAACCGGCATGCTTGTCGCCGCCGCGCCGGGCGAGGGCGACCGGAACGCCCTGTCGCTGGGACCCGTTGCGGTTTTCGAGCAGGGATTCCGCAGTTTTCGCCTTGCGCTGGCGGGTGCGGGCGGCGCCGCGACGACGACGGCGACCATGACGGTGCTGGCGGAATCGCTTCTGGGTGAGTTTCCGCTGGAAAGGGCCATGCAGAAGCCACGGGTGCATCATGGCGGGTTGCCGGATGTCGTGCTGGCGGAGGAAGCTGTGCCCCGGGGCGTAGTGGCGGCGTTGCGGGCCAAAGGCAATGAAGTGGTGACGGTGCCGTCGCTCGGGCGCATGAATGCCGCGGAATGCCCGCTGGGCCTGGATTCCACGATCGAGGAAATTGCCTGTTTCGTGAATACCGATCCGCGCGGGTTCGGCCTGGCGGCGGAGGCGGAACGGTGAGGCGGCAATTGGCGGGCGACTGGAGATGACACTGAAAGTATCAGCCCGCGCCACTGAAATTCCACCCTTCTTCGTCATGGAAGTCATGCGGGCGGCGCATGAACGGGAAATGTCGAAGGAAGCCGTCTATCACATGGAGGTCGGGCAACCCGGCGCCGGGGCACCGGAAGGCGCTTTGCTGGCGGCCGAAGCGGCGTTGCGCGATCAGCGCCTGGGATATACGGATGCGCTGGGCGCGCCCGAAATCCGGTCCGCGATATCCCGGTGGTACCGGACATATTACGGGCTCGACGTCGCGCCGGAACGGATTGTCGTGACGACGGGGTCGTCCGGCGCTTTCGTGCTGACCTTCCTGGCCGCGTTCGATGTGGGCGACAGGGTCGCCCTCGCGTCCCCGGGATATCCCTGCTACCGCAATATTCTCTCGGCGCTGGGGATCCGTCCGGTATCGCTCATGACGACGGCGGCGGACAGGTTCCAGCCGACGCCCGCGTTGCTGGACCGCGCGCTTGCGGACGGTCCGCTGGACGGCCTGATCGTCGCCAGCCCGTCCAACCCCACCGGAACGATGCTGGACCGTGACACCCTTCGCGATCTGGCGTCGTATTGCCGCGAAAAGGGCATCCGGCTGATTTCCGACGAGATCTATCACGGCATTACCTTCGGCCGGAAAGCGGACAGCGCCCTGTCGTTCACCCGCGATGCCGTGGTGGTGAACAGCTTCTCGAAATACTTTTCGATGACCGGGTGGCGTCTCGGCTGGATGGTTGTGCCCGCTGAACTGTCCCGGGCCATCGAGTGCCTGAGCCAGAACCTGTTCATTTCGCCGCCGGCCCTGTCGCAGATCGCAGGGATGGCGGCGCTGGAATGCCGGGAGGAGATCGACCGCAATGTCGCCGGCTATGCGCGCAGCCGCGAACTCCTGCTGGAAGCCTTGCCCCGGGCCGGATTCGATCGCCTTGCGCCAGCCGACGGCGCGTTTTACCTGTATGCCGATATCACGAATCTGACAAATGACAGCGAGGCGTTCTGTCGCCGCATGCTGGCGGAAACAGGTGTTGCGGCGACACCGGGCATCGATTTCGATCCGGATCGCGGCAATACCTTTATGCGCTTCAGTTTTTCGCGGTCGACCGCCGAAATGAACGCGGCCGCCGAGGCGTTGATCGCCTGGCAGCCGCGTTGATCGCATTCCCGGGACGGTTGCGCCCCGGGCGTAATGCCGGCCGTCTGGTTCAGTTGACGATTCGCTGCCACCAGCCGGCGCGTTTCGGACGTTCCGATTGGGATTCTGTTTCAGTATCGTCACCGTCTGCGGTCTGCCGTTCCGGCTCGTCCGCCGCGGCTGCGGCGACCGCTTCCATGACCGGTTCCGGCGCCTGCAAGGGAATGGGCGCTTCGTCCATGACAGGTTCCGGCGTTTCCACCGAATCCGGTTCCGCGGCAGGGACGGGCATTTCCGACACTGCCACTTCCTCAAGGACAGGCTCCGCAGTTGTATCGTGAGGAGCCTCCGACTGCACCGGTTCGTCCGGTGCGACCGTCTGTTCCGCAACGGCTTCCGCCGTTTCCGTCGAGGTCCCGGTATCGTCGGTCTTTGCTGCCGAACGGCGGCGTCGCGGCGCACGGCGCCGTTTCGGCTTCGGCGTTTCTTCTGCCGTTTCCGGTGCAACGGCGTCCGGTAGACCGGTATTCGCTACGGACTCCACACTTGAATCGACATCCGGTTCCGGCGCGACTTCCACGACGGCGCCCTCATGCGGCGCAGGCTCCGCGATCTCGCCGTCCGGCGATTCCGTGCCTAATTCAGCCTGCGCGCCATCGGCGCCGGCTGTCACGCCGCCGGATTCGGCATCCCGGTTCGCACGACGACGTCCGCCCCTGCGGCCGCGACGGCGGCGGCGTTTCGGCTCTTCTTCGGATTCGCTCTCATGCTGCGCTTCGGCGCTTATCTCCTCGCCGATTGCGGAATCATCGCCCGCCGTTTCGTCTTCGGTGCGGGATTCCGCCATGTCCGCGACGGCGTCATGGTCGTCATGCGCTTTCGGACGGCGGCGCCGAGACCGGCGCTTGCGCGGCAAGTCTTCTTCAGTCTTGGTTTCGGCAATGGTTTCGGCCGGTTCTTCGGTCACCTGGAGGTCCGCCGCTTCGCCTGTTGCTTCCGTCACGGTCCGCTGACGATCCAGCCGGTATTCCGGCGGGATCAGCGAATCGTCCGCTTCGACGCTGACGGCGAACTGGTACCGCCCTTCGATTTCCGCAAGACGTTTGCGTTTCTGGTTCAGGATATACAGGGCAACCGGAGTCGGCACATGCAGCACAATCTTCGCGCCGCGCTGCCGGATGCCTTCTTCCTCGATGGCGCGCAGGACATGCAGCGCCGTACCCTCGGTGGAACGGATATGTCCGACGCCGCCGCATGCCGGGCAGATTTCCGTTGCGGTTTCGGTGACGCTCGGCCGCAATCGCTGCCGGGACATTTCCAGCAATCCGAAATGGCTGATCCGCCCGACCTGTATCCGCGCCCGGTCGGTATGCAGGGCTTCCTTCAGCTTGCGTTCCACGGCATGGATATTCCGGGAAACTTCCATGTCGATGAAATCGATCACGATGAGCCCGGCCAGATCGCGCAGCCGAAGCTGCCGCGCCACTTCCTCCGCCGCCTCGATATTGGTCTTGTAGGCGGTTTCCTCGATGCTCCGCCCCCGCGTGGCCCGCCCGGAATTGACGTCGATCGCCACCAGGGCTTCGGTCGAATTCAGGACGATATAACCGCCGGACGGCAGCTGGCAGACCGGATGATGAATGGCGTCGATCTGGCTTTCGACCTTATATCGGTGCAGGATTGGTATATCATTGTCTTTATAGGGTTTCACCCGCGCGGCATGGCTCGGGATCATCGTCTTCATGAAATCCTTGGCAATCCTGTATCCCTCGTCACCTTCAACCAGGATCTCGTCGATTTCCTTGGAATACAGGTCCCGGATGGAGCGCTTGATCAGGCTCGCTTCTTCATAGATCTGCTTGGGCGCCGTGGAGGCGAGCGTGAGTTCGCGGATCGATATCCATTGCTTCATCAGATAGTCGTAGTCGCGCTTGATCTCCGGCTTTGAACGTTCCGCGCCGGCGGTGCGGACGATGACGCCGATTCCTTCCGGGATATCCAGCCCGTCCAGCACGGATTTCAGCCGCTTGCGATCCTTCGGATTGGCGATCTTGCGGCTGATCCCGCCGCCGCGATTGGTGTTGGGCATCAGGACGCAGTACCGGCCGGCGAGCGACAGATAGGTGGTCAACGCCGCGCCCTTGTTGCCGCGTTCTTCCTTGACAACCTGAACCAGCAGGATCTGCCGGCGCTTGATGACTTCCTGAATCTTGTAGCCGCGATAGGAGGGGCGTCGGCGCCGCTCGGCCTCATCCTCTATTTCATCGCCACCGACTTCCTCGACAATTTCGCCTTCCTCGCTGCGGTCGACTTCCTCCGCCGCGGTTTCCGCCTCGACCAGCTTTTCGCGGTCGGCAATCGGAATCTGGTAGTAATCCGGATGGATTTCATTGAAGGACAGGAAGCCGTGCCTGTTGCCGCCATATTCGACGAACGCCGCCTGGAGCGAGGGCTCCACACGGGTTACCTTGGCGAGATAGACATTTCCCTTGATCTGTTTGCGTGCCGCGAATTCGATGTCGAATTCATCCAGCACGTTTCCTCTTACGACGGCGACCCTGGTTTCTTCGGGATTTGTTGCGTCGATAAGCAACCTTTTAGACATATTGACACTCCGGCGGTCTTGCTGCCGCAGTCCACGCGATCCCGGACCGCAACAGTATACCGCCATTTACGGCGAAGCCGGCGGCGCCACCATACAAACTGCCGAACGGTGCGGTATTCGACATTTATCGAATCCATTCACCAGGGCAGTAGGGGAACTCGGCGCCCGCCTTTTCCGGGGCAGACAATTTGCCTGAACCGGACGTTCTGACCTCGCGCATAACCAGTTGATACATCCGTGCACCATTTCATGTTCCGGGTTGCCAGCCCGATGACTCGCTCCGATATCCGGAACGTAATCATCACCGGTCTCCACAACTCAAAACATCGTTCAGATTTTTTTGACACAACCGAACATTGGCGCACGGTTAATCGCGCCCCTGTAAAATAAGCCTCATGTCACCATTCCACAAACGGTTTTTCACCTTGATGGCACGAATTCGCATATCATTTGCGATTGAATCAGGGGGAAAATACGGGATATATGTTGTAATGACATGGGATTGAAACCCAATATGCAGCGCGCGACGGCAAAATACCGCAGTTTCTGGCCCCTGGCCCTCCTTGTTTTGCTATTCATGGTCACCCTGGGGCAGGGCATTGCGGCGGCGGTTCCGACCGTAACCGGAGCACGGATCGGCCTTCATCCTGATTCAGTGCGGCTGGTATTCGAACTCGACCGTGCGCTGCCCTACCGGATTATCACGCTGGATGACCCCTATCGGGTGGTTGTCGACCTGCCTGAAGTGACCTGGCAGGTGCCCGAAAACCATATGCGGGCATCGGTCGGCATGGTTTCGGGGTTCCGGTTCGGCCTGTTTCAGCCAGGCAACAGCCGCATTGTCATCGACAGCAATTCGCCGGTGGCCGTCAAGGAACATTTCATTATTCCGGCGCCCGCGGGCAAGCCGCGGCGGCTCGTGATCGACCTGGAATCGGTCAGCGCGGCGGCCTTTGCGTCAAGGCCCCGCAGCATGCAGTCCAGCGATTGGTCCCAGTCCGGGCGGCGCACGACCGCGAGTCCGCGCCCCCCGAAACATCCGCCGTCGGACAGCCGCCGGGTTGTCATTCTCGATCCCGGCCATGGCGGCGTCGACCCCGGAACAATCGGCGGATCCGGCGTGTATGAAAAAACCATCACCCTGCAGGTCGCACGGAGGGCAAAGGAGATTCTGGAAGCGAGCGGACGGTACCGCGTGTACCTGACCCGGAACCAGGATATATATGTCCGCCTGCGCGACCGGTTCCAGGTGGCGCATGACAATAATGCGGAACTCTTCATCTCCCTGCATGCGGATTCAATCCGGAACCGGAACATCCAGGGTGGATCGATCTATACCCTGTCCGACAAGGGGTCGGATAAGGAAGCCGATGACCTGGCGGCGCGGGAAAACAAGTCTGATATCATTGCCGGCGCGGATCTCACCGGCTACGCGCCAGAGGTATCGCGCGTGCTGATCGATCTGGCGCAGAGCGATACGAACAAGGAATCATGGCATCTTGCACGGCAATTGATCGGCGAACTGAAGGGGGCGATCAAACTGTTGAAGGTGTCACACCGCTACGCCGGTTTCGCGGTATTGAAGTCGCCGAACGTGCCGTCGGTATTGGTCGAACTGGGCTATCTTTCCAACCGAATCGATGAGAAAAACCTTCAGGATCCGGCCTATCAACGCCGGATCGGTAATGCCCTGTTAAGGTCAATCGACAAGTATTTCGCCCGCAAGGACGAGAATAACCGGTTCTGAAGGATAGCAGGGATGAATTTGTTGCAAGGCCGGCATGGAACGGGGTCACAAGGATGCCATATTTGTGACGTACCAGACCCTCAACCGCTTGAGGCTGACCGGCTTTCGGGCCGGAGACTTTAGATGGGCATATGCGCTTTTTTATCAGACTGTTTCTGTTCCTGACCGTCCTGGGGCTGTTCGGCGCCGCCCTGGCCGGCGGCGGCGCCGTCTATGCCTTGTGGCATTACGGGCGCGCCCTGCCTGACTACAAGCAGCTTGCGGATTACGCGCCGCCGACGGTAACCCGCCTGCATGCGGGCGATGGCAGGCTGATTGCGGAATATGCGACGGAGCGGCGGGTATTCGTGCCGGTTGCCGCCATGCCGCGGCTGGTCGTCAACGCCTTCATCGCCGCGGAAGACCAGAATTTCTACTCGCATCCGGGCATCGATTTCGTCGCGCTGGTGCGGGCAGTCGTTACCAATATCGTCAACTACGCCAACAACCGCCGGCCTGTCGGCGCCTCTACCATCACGCAGCAGGTGGCGAAGAATTTCCTGCTCACCAACGAGGTTTCGCTGGAACGGAAAGTGAAGGAGGCGATCCTGGCCTTCCGTATCGAACGCGCGCTGTCCAAGGACCGTATTCTCGAGCTCTATCTGAACGAAATCTATCTCGGTTACGGGTCCTATGGCGTTGCCGCGGCGGCGTTGAATTATTTCAACAAGTCCATGGACGAATTGACCACGGCGGAAGCCGCGTATCTGGCCGCGCTGCCAAAGGCGCCGAACAATTACCACCCGATACGCAGGGCCGACGCGGCCCGCGACCGGCGTAACTGGGTGATCGGCCGCATGCTGGAAGAGGGTTTTATCACTGCGGAGGCGGCGGCGAACGCGCGTATCGAGCGGCTCGCGGTCATGTCACGGGAGGCGACGCAGTTCGTCCAGGCCGATTTTTTCGTGGAGGAAGTTCGCCGGGAACTGATCGAGCGCTATGGGGAGTCGGGCCTTTATGAAGGCGGGCTTTCGGTTCGCACGACGCTGAATTCCCATTTGCAGAACATCGCCGACGATGTGTTGCGCAGCGGCCTGATCGAATATGATCGCCGGCATGGCTGGCGGGGGCCACTGACGACGCGGGACCCGGGCGCCGACTGGCTGGGCCGCTTGCGGGACGTGACGCCGCCGGTGAGCATCGGCTCCTGGCGGATGGCCATGGTGCGCGCAGTGGATGCGAAAGGCGCCGAAATCGGCCTCGCGGATGCGTCCAAGGGCATCATTCCCCTGTCGGAACTGACCTGGGCCCGTCCCTGGCAGGAAGGCCAGAAGCTGGGGCCAAGCGTCAAGCGACCCGCCGATGTACTGGCGCCTGGCGACGTGATCCTGGTTGAAGCGCTGCCGCCCGAAAAAGGCAAGGACGGGGAGGAACAACCGCTGCCCCATGGTGCGTCTGGCCGCTATGGCCTGCGCCAGATCCCCGATATCCAGGGCGGTATCGTGGCGCTGGATCCCCACACCGGCAGGGTTTTGGCGCTGTCGGGCGGCTACGATTTTGCCGCCAGCGAATTCAATCGCGCCACCCAGGCGCAGCGCCAGACCGGTTCCGCCTTCAAACCATTCATTTATCTGGCGGCGCTGGAAAAAGGCTACAAGCCGACCACGCGCATCCTGGACGCGCCCTTCGTCATGGATCAGGGGCCGGGCCTTGGCAAATGGAAGCCGGCAAACTATTCGAACCAGTTCTACGGCCCCAGCCCGATGCGGCTGGGTCTCGAAAAATCACGGAACCTCATGACGGTTCGACTGGCGCGGGCGATCGGAATGGATACCGTTTCGGATTACGCGCAGCGGTTCAGGATCGTCGACAACATGCCTGAACATCTGTCCATGGCGCTGGGCGCGGCCGAAACGACGCTGCTGCGGCTGACCACCGCCTATGCGATGCTGGTCAATGGCGGCAAGCGGATTACGCCAACCTTCATCGACCGTATTCAGGATCGCAACGGCCGCACGACATTCCGGCACGACGTTCGCCCCTGCGACGCTTGCACCGGATTAAGCTGGGCGGGGCAGTCTTCGCCACGGTTGCCCGATTTGCGTGAGCGCGTGGCGGGCGCCGCCGCATCGTATCAGATCGTTTCCATGCTCGAAGGCGTGGTCGAACGCGGGACGGCGCGGCGGGTGAGCGCGGTCGGCAAGCCGCTGGCGGGCAAGACCGGCACCACGAACGATGAAATGGACAGCTGGTTCGTCGGCTTTTCGCCGGACCTGGCGGTTGGTGTCTTCGCCGGATTCGACAACCCGCGTCCGCTGGGTCGCCAGGAAACGGGCTCGGCAATCGCGGCGCCGATCTTTCGCGATTTCATGGCCAGGGCACTGGAGGACAAACCGGCCATTCCGTTCCGGGTGCCGCCGGACATCCGGCTTGTCCGCATCGATCTGGACAGCGGAAGACCCGCCCGGCCAGGCGACAAGCATGTCATTCTGGAGGCTTTCCGGTCCGATAACGCAGTGGAAGACGGCGTCGAGGTTATCGACGGCTCCGACGGCGCATATGGATTGTACGATCCCGGTATCTCAGATGTCGGCGGAAAATACTGAGCGACGTGACTTGCGCGGCGCGCCGTAATTTCCTACACGGCTGCAACAAGGCTTGTAGATTGAAGGGAAATTGCGATGCGGGCGGAAATGCAGACGCTGGTGGATCAAATCGAGCAGTCGCTGGAACTGCTGAGGAGGTCTCTTTGACCTGGATGCGGCAAAACTGCGTCTGGAGGAACTGAACGCATCGGCCGAGGCGCCGGAATTCTGGAACGACCCGGACGAGGCGCAGAAGGTCATGCGGGAACGCAATCGCCTGGAAGGGGCGATCGGCACCATTACCGGCATCGACCAGAGCATGCGCGACCAGATCGAAATGATCGAACTGGCGGAGATGGAAGGCGACGCCGAGGTGCTGGCCGAGGCGGAGGCTGCTCTTACCGCGCTGCATGAGGAAGTAACCCGTAAGGAACTGGAAAGCCTGCTGTCCGGCGAAGCCGATGGCAATGACAGCTTTCTGGAGGTGCATGCCGGCGCCGGCGGCACCGAGTCGCAGGACTGGGCCGAAATGCTGCTGCGGATGTATATGCGCTGGGCGGAAAAGCATGGCTGCAAGGTTGAACTGATGGAGGAATCGCAGGGTGAAGAAGCCGGGCTGAAATCGGCGACGGTCCGGATCAGCGGCGACAATGCCTATGGCTGGCTGAAGACGGAGGCCGGCGTGCATCGCCTGGTGCGGATTTCACCCTATGACGCCGCGTCGCGCCGCCATACCAGCTTCGCATCTGTCGATGTTTACCCGGTCGTCGATGACGCCATCGAGATCGATATTCAGGAAAAGGACCTGCGCATCGATACCTACCGCGCCTCGGGCGCCGGCGGCCAGCACGTCAAC
>JBBDQU010000048.1:70614-107188 GCA_040905865.1 Alphaproteobacteria bacterium | reverse complement strand
TCCTGGCATCAATCCTCGGAACCATGGATCGTTAACCTGGATTCGTTGCCCTGGTGTCCGATGGGTGATAATTGACATTCAATGCTCTGACAATTATACTTAAAGTATTGCTATTAAAGGGGTTCAGTCGCTTGGAGTCAGCTTCGTATATAGATTGGAACAACCTGGACCTGACCTCTCCGGAGAAGGTCCACGAGTTTGCCCGTGCGGTCGAGGCGGGCGGACAGCGGGCCGTGGCGAGAGCGATCGCCGATCACAAGGCAATCGGAAACCCCATCTATTTCCGGGATCCGGCAAAATATGAGCTACTGGTCAAGGAAATGCCTGACGGCAGACGATTTCACGTTGAGATTTCGGAATCCGGCACCGAGACAGTGATTCGACAACTTTCGGTCGGATGAATGCGCCGCCGTGGTTTTGGTTGATCGCCGGGCCGAACGGTACCGGGAAATCGACGCTCGCATCGGATCAATACGGAAATCTGCTGAACATAAATCCCGATATAATTGCCCGGGAGTTGCAACCCGCCCAACCGGGCCTCGTAACAGTTCAGGCAGGGAAAAGAGCGCTTGAAGCCATCGATGCGGCGTTTGCCCGGAACGGCAACTTCTCGGTCGAAACGACCCTCTCCGGGAAACTGCATGTTAACCTGATGCGTAGAGCGCGGCATGCCGGGTGGTCCGTCGGCCTCGCCTATATCTGTGTGGAAAATGCAAACGACGCGATAATGCGCGTTCAGGAGCGCTACCGGCGTGGCGGTCACAACGTCCAGCCCGAGGATGTGCGTCGGCGGTACGACCGGAGCTTGCGAAACTTGCCTGTTGCCCTCCGGCTCGCCAATGTCGCCATTCTTTACGATAACAGCACCGCAAACGGATTTTTACGCGTTCTTGAGGCGCAAGACGGTACGGTTGTCTATATGGCGGATGAACCGCCGACTTGGCTGAAGCGGGCTTTGGGATAAGCGGCGCAGGAGAAACGCATGGTACATCCCGTTGGCGACCGCATGGCGGCTTTCATCGCGGCGGCGCGGGACCGCGAATACGACGCGGCGGTGATCGGCGAGGCGAAGCGCTGCCTCGTCGACTGGGTCGGGGTGGCGATGGGGGCGGTGGACGAACCCGTGTCCCGCGCCACGGTGGAAACCGCGCTGTCCTGGCGCGCCGAGGGGCGGGGCCGCATCTTTCGCGGGCCGCTGACGACCCCGGCGCTGGCGGCGCTGTGCAACGGCACGATGGGCCATGCCTTCGATTTCGACGATACGCGCGGCCATGCGCCCAGCCATCTGGGTTCGCCGACCTGGTCGGCTGTCCTGGCGCTGGCCGGGGAACTGGACTGCGACGGCGCCACGGCGCTGAACGCCTTCATCACCGGCTATGAAATTTCCGCCGTGCTGGGCGACGGCAATTTCGGCAACCGCATGCAGGCGGCCGGTTTCCACCCCACATCGGTTTTCGGCCGGCTGTCCGCCGCTGCTGCCGCCTCCGTGCTGCTGGGCCATGATGCCGAACAGGCGGGGCATGCGCTGGGCGTGGCGGCGACCACGGCGGGCGGGCTGACGACATCCTTCGGGACGATGGGCAAGCCGCTGCATTCGGGCCGGGCGGCGATGGACGGCATCCTCGCGGCGCAGCTTGCCTCGCGCGGTTTCGCGGCGGCGCGCCATGCCTTCGACACCGCCGGAGGCTTCGCCGATACGTTCGTGCAGACGGAACATTTCGAATTCAGCGGCCTGGCCTTCACCGCCGGGCAGAGCCTGTTCGACAATTCCTACAAGCCCTATGCCTGCGGCAAGCTGATCCACCCCCATATCGACGCCGCGCGAAAACTGCGCGATGCGGTGGCGGGACGGGCGGTCGCGCATATCCGCTGCCAGGTGGCCGAAATCAGCACCAGGCTGGTCGGCAAGCCGCTCCCGGTCACATCGCTGGAAGGGAAGTTCAGCGTCGCCTTCTGCATCGCGCTGGCGCTTGAAGGCCATCCGGTCATGCCGCGCGACTTCGCTCCGGACCGGGTCGGCGACCCGCGCCTGCGCGCGCTGATGGAACGGGTCGAACTCTCGGTCAACCCGGCGCTGGAGCGTTACGCCTCGATCCTGGACATCACGCTGGAAGACGGCGATATCCTGCACGCGGAGGTGCCCCGGTCCCTCGGCAACCCGGACAACCCGATGTCCCGGGAGGATATCGACGCGAAGTTCCATGCGCTGGTCGAACCGGTCCTCGGCGACCGGGCGGCGGCACTGCACGACGCGCTGGTCACGGTCGAGGAACCGGGGAAACTGTCCCGCGTGCTCGACCTCATCGCCTAACCCGTCACGTCGATCCGTCGTTTCGCCAGCGCGGTTTCATCGAAATCGATGCCCAGTCCCGGCCGGCTGTTCAGGTGGAACAGCCCGTCCACCGGCATGGGCGGATCGTCGAAGATGTCATGGGTGCGGGCCGAAGGGTCGTTCCACTCGCAGGGTTTGGTTGCATGCATCTGCGCGGCGCAGACATGCAGGTTGGCCAGGTGGCCGACCATCGGCTGGGTCTGGTGCGAGACCAGTTCCACCCCGTGCGCCTGCGCCAGCGCGGCGCAGCGCTGCAGCCCGGTGATGCCGCCCATCTTCACGATATCCGGCTGGATCATGCGCACGCCGGCCTCGATCACTTCCACCAGCCCGCCCATGGTATAGGTCTGTTCGCCCGCCGATACGGTGATGGACAATTTCCGCGCCACCTCGCCGGTGCCCTTGACGTGGTAGTGCTGCACCGGTTCCTCGAACCACCAGTAGTCCAGTTCCTCCAGCACCCGGCCGACGCGGATCGCGCCGCTGGCGGAATACCCGTTATTCGCGTCGAAGGCGAGGGGGAAGCCGTCGCCGACCAGCTTGCGCACGGCGCGGGCCTTCTCGATATGATCGGGAATTTCCGTGTCCAGGTCGGTCCGGCTGTTGTCGAAGCGGATCTTGATCGCCGCCGGCTTGTCTTCCATGCGCGCCGCAACGATGCGCAGCACCTCGTCCAGGCCGCGGCCGCGACCGTTGCCGCCGATGGAGGCGTAGAAGGGCAGGGCGGTCTTCCACGCGCCGCCCAGCAGTTTGTAGACCGGCTGGCCGAACGCCTTGCCCTTCAGGTCCCACAGCGCGATATCGACCCCCGCCAGCGCGCCGGTCAGCGCCCCCTCGGGGCCCAGCTTGACCAGCCTGTGGATCAGCCGGTCCTGAATGACCGCATGGTCCAGCGGATCGGCGCCGATCAGCGCCGGGGCGATGTTGTGGACGATCATGAGCAGCGAGGCGAGCCCGCCCTGCATGGGCGAGACCTCGCCGATGCCGTGCAGCCCGTCATCGGTCCGGATGCGGACAAAGGCGCTGCGCTGTCCCGGCGTGTCCTTTGGCGACCATTGCACCTGAAACGTTTCAACCCGTTCGATCTTCATCCTGTTCCTCCAGAACATTCCCGCGACAGGCCATCGCATCCCGATAGTGCCCGCGCGCGCGGTATATTAGAAGATACCAGCGCACAGGGGGAATGCGATGACCGAAATCAATTCATACGACCCGTCCGTCCTGCCGGCCGGTATCCGCTCGCGTTTCGTGGACGGGGTCAACGGGTTGCGCATGCATGTGCTGGAAGCGGGATACGACGTCGAAAACCGACCCTGCCTGTTGCTGCTGCACGGCTTTCCCGAACTGGCCTATAGCTGGCGCAGGGTGATGCCGGCGCTGGCGGCGGCGGGCTATCACGTGGTGGCGCCCGACCAGCGCGGGTATGGCCGCACCACGGGCTGGGACGGCGCGTATGACGGCGACCTGCGGTCCTTCCGGCAGATGAACCTGGTGACGGACATGCTGGCGCTGGCCGCCGCATTGGGCCGCCGCGCGGTCGATGCGGTGATCGGGCATGATTTCGGCGCGCATGTCGCGGCGCATGCCGCGCTGATCCGGCCGGACGTGTTCCGCGCCATGGTGCTGATGAGCGCGCCCTATGCCGGCCCGCCGCCGCTGACACCGAAACCGCAGCCCGATGTGCATGCCGCGCTGGCGGCGCTGGCCCGGCCCCGGAAGCATTACCAGTGGTATTATTCGACCCGTAACGCCAACGGGGACATGTGGCGATGTCCGCAGGGCGTGCATGATTTCCTGCGCGCCTATTACCACCACAAGAGCGCCGATTGGGCCGGTAACAGGCCCTTCCCGCTGCGCGGCTGGACGGCCGAAGAACTGGCGAAGATGCCGACCTATTACATCATGGACCGGGACCGGAACATGGCGGAAACGGTCGCGCCGGAAATGCCGTCACCGGCGCAGATCGCCGCCTGCGCATGGCTGCCGGAAGAAGAACTGCGCGTCTACAGCGGCGAATACGAACGAACCGGGTTCCAGGGCGGGCTGCAATGGTACCGCTGCGGCACCAGCCCGGCCATCGCCGCCGAACTGCGCCTGTTCGCCGGCCGCACCGTCGATGTGCCGTCGCTGTTTATCGGCGGCAAATCCGACTGGGGCGCCCAGCAGCGCCCCGGCGCCATCGAGGCCATGCAGGCCTTCGCCTGTACGGATATGCGCGGCTGCCATCTGATCGAGGGTGCGGGCCATTGGGTGCAGCAGGAACAGCCGGAAGCGGTGACCCGGCGCCTGCTGGAATTCCTCGCGCCGCTCTGACCTATAGCGCATCAACCTGTGAAGGTGCTATGTCTTCAATAAGATAGATCAGATTCACGTGTTGGTTGGATCGCCAGAGGCGATTCCAGACAAACACGATCTGACCTACCCCAGCCGGTACACCCGCGCCGCCGTGTCGTGGTACAGCTTCGCCTTTTCGGCGGCTGAATAATCCCTGGTCAGCAGCTTGAAGGAATTCCACAGCACGTTGTAGCTGCAACTGACCTTGTCGACGGGGAAGTTGCTTTCGAACAGGCAGCGGTCGGGGCCGAAGACCTCTATCGTGTGGTCGTAGTAATGCTTCGTCGCCTCCATCAGCTCCCTGCTGGTCGGCGGCTTCGGGCGTTCGTGCCAGCCGAATCCGTTCACCTCCATGGCGATGCCGCCCAGCTTGGCGACCACATTGGGGCATTTCGCCAGTTCGGTGATATTCGCCTTCCATTCGGCGAAGACTTCGTCGCCCTTGCCCTTGTAGGGGCCGACGCCGATGGGGCCGCCGAAATGGTCCAGCACCAGCGTCGTGTCCGGGAAGGCGCGGGCCAGGTCGGTGGCTTCGGGAATCTGGTGATGGTAGCACCAGACCTCGAAGCTCAGCTTGCGCGGGCCCAGATGTTTGAAGCCGGCGCGGAAATCCTCGCGCAGCATCATGCCTTCGGGCGGCTTCGTGCGGTGGTTCGGCACGTCCGGGCTGGGGTCGTTGGTCGCGCCCAGCCGGATGCCGCGAAAGCGCCCGCCCGCATGGGCGATCTGCGCGTCCAGCACATCCGCCGCCCGGTCGCCGATCTTCAGGTCCGTGGTGCCGACGATTCCGGCGGCGACGCGCGGTTTGCCGTAGTTGCCGGAATAACTCATCGCCGCGATGCCGTTGACGAATTCGGTCTCGCCGATGCAGCGCATCTCCGCCGGGCCGTCCGGCCTGAACATCGCGCCGCATTCGATGAACACGGTGGACACAATATTATGGCCGGCGTTGAGGTCCTCCAGGATGTCGTCCAGCAGGTAGCGCGGCCAGGCGTGCTGGGTATGCCCCTCCCACAGGTGATGGTGCGGATCGACGATCGGCAGATCCGGCTCCAGTGTTTCCTCCTGCGTCAGCGCGAGCCATTCCTTGCCCTTCCTGTCCGTGGCCATGATTTTGTTCCTCCCGGATCGATGTGTTCAGGCGGCGCTGCGGTTGTGCCCGCGCGCCAGGTCGATGACCCGCGCCACGTCCGACGCGTCGTTATACAGATGCAGCGAAAAGCGCAGGATGCCGCGCCGGATCGACAGGTTGACGCCGTTCGCCGTCAGATGATCGTGCAGCGCCGCCATGGCGGGATCGTCGACCGTGTCATGCTGGCCTTCGCCGATGGCGCCGACCGACACGATGCTGGCGGTCGCCGGTCCCGGTTCGCCGCCCACCACCGGCAGGCCGATATCCAGCAACCCGGTCGCGAGGTCGCGGGTCAGCCCGGTGACGTGTTCCTCGATTTCCCGCGTGCCGGTGTCCAGCATCATGCCGATGGAATCGTCTACCGCCGCCGCGGCGACGAAATTGTAATTGCCCAGGTCGAACCGCCGCGCCCCCGGCGCCAGCCGGTCATTGCCATCGCCCAGCGCCGCCTCATGCGCGTCGCCCATATCGACGCCGAAGCGGGCGAGGTAGACCGGCGTGATCCGTTCCGCCCATGCGCGGCGGCAATACAGGAAGCCCATGCCGTACAGGCCCAGCAACCCCTTCTGCGTCGACACCGCCATGGCGTCGATGCCGAGTTCGTTCACATCCGTGTGCAGGATGCCGACCGACTGCACCCCGTCGACCAGGAACAGGATATCCCGCTCCCGGCACAGTTTCGCGATGGCGGCGATATCGGTGCGGAAACCCGGCGCGAAGGTGACGCTGGAGGCGGTGACCATGCGGGTATTGCCGTCGATGGCGTCGGCGATGGCCTCCACCGAAATCCGCCCGTCGCGCGGGGCTACGGTCTTCACCTCCATGCCGGTCCGCTTCGACAGGTTGCGCCAGGGAAAGACGTTGTTGGGATGCTCCAGGTCCGGGCAGATCACCGCATTGTCGCCGCGTTGCCAGTCATGGCTGGCGATGATGGCGTTCAGCCCTTCCGACACGTTCTTGGTGATGGCGATCTCGTCGGGTTCCGCGTTGATCAGCGCCGCATAGCGGCGGCGGCTGCTTTCGATGATGTCGAACATGGCGGCCTTGTCGGCCTCGCCATACAGGCGTGCGTCCAGCATGCGGTCGATGGCGGCGCGGGACCCTGCGGTCATCAACCCGCGCGCCGCGACATTCATGTAGGTGCTTCGGGTAGCGCCCGGAAATCGCGTCCGGAGGCTGGCAAAATTGGCGCCCATGGTTCAACTCCCTTCAGGTCTGACCCGGTCTTCCCGGATGTCTTTCGCGATCAGCGCCGGATCGCGCAGCGCCGGGTCGCCCCAGCCGCCGCCGCCCGGCGTCGTTACCCGGATTATGGCGCCGCGCGGCAGCGGCTCGTTACCCACGGCGGCGGAAAGCTTGCGCTCGTTCGGCCCGCCCGGGTCGAGGATGAAGCTGCCCAGCGCGCCGTCGCCGCCGCCGGCGGCGCCGGGAGCCGCCGCATGCTGGCGTTCGCCGGAAACGCTGACGGTGATGTCGTCGCCCAGCGCCCGGAAATCGCGCACGATCCCGTCGCCGCCGCGATACTGGCCGGCGCCGCCCGCCCCGGTGCGCAGCGCATAGGTTTCCACCCGCAGCGGATAGGCGTGCTCCAGCGCCTCCACCGGCAGGTTGGCGCTGCCGGAGGTCAGGGTCCGCACCGCGTCCAGCCCGTCGCAGGTGGTCTGCGCGCCCAGCGCGCCGGCGACGGTTTCGTAATCGACGAAATAGTTTCCGGTGCGCGGGTCGGTGCCCGACAGGACCATCAGCGCATGCGGCCCGGACCCGGCGAAGCCGCGCCCCGGGATCGCCTGCGACAGCACCGTCAGCACCACATCGGACAGCACGCTGCACGAAATGGAGCGTGTGCCGACCGGGGCGGGCGGGACCGGCTGGACGATACTGCCCTTGGGCGCCGCGATGTTGATGATGCGGAACGCGCCGCCATTGGCCGGGGCGTCCGGGTCCAGGATCGCCTTGGCGACGCAATAGACCGTGGCGACCAGCGCCTGGTTGGGGATGTTGCGGGCAAAGCGAAGCTGCGGGTCGGTGCCGGTGAAGTCGAAGGTGAGCTCGCCGCCCCGGACCGTCAGGGTGCAGGCGAGGCGCGCCAGCGTGCCTTCCTCGTCCCCGCCCAGGAAATCCTCGGCGAAGTAATCGCCGTCCGGCAGGTCGGACACCGCCGCCCGGAAGCGCCGTTCGGTGAAGTCGAGATACGACGACAGCGCCTGTTCGAAGATATCCGCGCCGTACCGGGCGATCAGCGATTCGACGGCGCGGATGCCGACCCGGTTGGCGGCCAGCTGCGCGTTCAGGTCGCCCTTGCGCTCTTCCGGCGTGCGCGAATTCAGCAGGATCACCTCGAACATGTCCTGCGCGACCGCGCCCTGCCGCATCAGCCGGACCGGCGGCAGCCGCAGCCCTTCCTGGAAGATGCTCTCGCAGACGGCGGCCTCGCTGCCCGGCACCATGCCGCCGACATCCGCGTGATGGGCGATATTGGCGACATAGGCGACGATGCGGCCGGCATGGAAGACGGGGGCGATGACGTTGAGATCCGGCAGGTGCGAGCCGCCGCCGTTATAGGGGTCGTTGGCGACGAACATGTCGCCGGGGCGGATTTCCTGCTGCGGGAAGCGCGCCCGGATGCTGTCGATGGCGCCGATCATGGAGCCCAGATGGATCGGCACATGCTCCGCCTGCGCCACGACATTGCCCTTCGCGTCGAAGATCGCGGTCGAGCAGTCATGCCGTTCCTTGATATTGGGCGAAAAGGCGGTGCGCATCAGCACGACGCCCATTTCCTCCGCCGTGGCGATGACATGCCGGGCGATGATTTCGGTGGTGACGGGATCGAGTGCGTCGGTCATGGGGTACACCGTATCTGCAGGGAACCGGTCGCGTCGACATCGACGGCGGCGCCGGGCGGGACCACGGTTGTGGAATCGGTCTGTTCGACGATGGCGGGTCCGGTAAAGCCGTGGCCGGGATGCAGAAGCTCGCGGTCGTAGACCGGCGTCTCGACGAAGCCGGTTTCGCGGAACCAGACCTGCCGGCGCGTGGCGATGGCGTCCGCGACCGGCGCTTCGGCGGGTTTGCGGTCGTCGCGCGCGCCGGAATGCCGCGCCGCCACCACGGCCAGCCGCAGGGTGACGATTTCGACCGGATGGCCGGGCATGGCGTAGCCGTTCACGCCTTCGTGCTGGCGGTGGAATTCGCCGGTCAGCGTGTCCAGCGCCGCCGCGTCGATGACCCCGTCGGCAATCGGCAGGGTCAGTTCGAAGGCCTGCCCGCGATAGCGCAGGTCGGCGCCCCATTCATGGGCCAGCCCGGATTCGTCCAGCGCTTCCGATTCCCGCCAGACCAGCCCGTCCGCGTTCAGCAGCGCCTGGCCTTCGCGCAGCGCGTCCAGGCTGTCGGGCGATGCGGGCGCCAGGCGGGTCACGCTGAAATCGCCGCGCCGGTCGGCGTCGATCAGCCCGATGGCGGACATGATCCCCGGCCGGGGCGGCACGACCACGCGCGCGATGCCGATCTCCCGCGCGATTTCCACCGCGTGCAGCGGCCCGGCGCCGCCAAAGGCGACCAGCGCGCAGCTGCGCGGGTCCTCGCCGCGTTCGATGGACACCACCCGGACCGCGCCCATCATGTTGACGTTGACGATCTCGATAATCCCGGCGGCCACATCCACCATGTCCAGCCCGACCCTGTTGCCCAGCCGGGTGAGGGCCTCTTCGGATTTTTCCGGGTAGACGGTCATCGCGCCGCCGATCAGCGAGCCGCCGGACAGCCGCCCCAGCGCCACATTGGCGTCGGTCACGGTGGCTTCCGTGCCGCCGCGCCCGTACAGCGCCGGGCCGGGGTCCGCGCCGGCGCTCTGCGGGCCGACCTTCAGCAACCCGCCGGGATCGACCCAGGCGATGCTGCCGCCGCCGGCGCCGATGGTATGGATATCCAGCGTCGGAATGCGGACGGGAAAGCCGCCCATTTCCCGCAAGCCCCGCTTGGTCAGTTTCCCGTCGCGGATCAGGCAGACATCGGTGGAGGTGCCGCCCATGTCGAAGGAGATCATGTCCGGCTGGCCGGTCCGCTGGCCCAGCTCCGCGCTGGCGATCACGCCGCCGGCCGGGCCGGAAAAGAAGGTGTTGATCGGCGCGGCGCGCACGGTCGCGACCGATACCGCCCCGCCATTGGACTGCATGACCAGCGGGGCCGTGCGCAGCCCGGCCTGGCGCAGCCCGGCGACCAGGTCTTCCAGGTAGCGGTCGATCACCGGCAGCAGGCTGGCGTTCACGCTGGCGCTGGCAAAGCGTTCGAATTCGCGGAATTCGCGCAGCACTTCGGCGGAGGTGCAGATATACGCTTCCGGCCAGCATTCGCGCAGGATATCGCGCGCCCGTTCCTCCGGTTCCGCATTGGCGTAGGCATGCATGAAACAGATCGCGACGGCGACGACATCCTTCCGCTTCAGCGTTTCGGCGGCGCGGCGCACCGCATCCTCGTCCAGCGGCGTCACCACATTGCCGCGCTCGTCCAGCCGCCCGCCGATTTCGACGATACAGTCGCGCGCGACCGGCGGCGCCGGTTTCGGGACCGACAGGTTGTAGAAGCTGGGCCGCCGCTGCCGGCCGATTTCCAGCACGTCGCGGAACCCCGGCGTGGCCAGCATGCCGGTCCGCGCGCAGCGATGCTGCAGCACCGCGTTGGTCGCCAGCGTCGTGCCATGCACGAACAGGTCGACCGCGTCCGGCGCCACCGCCGCCCTGTCCAGCAGCGCGCGCACCCCGTCCAGGATCCCGCGCGCCGGATCGTCCGGCGTTGTCGGCAGCTTGTGGATGCTCTGTCGGTTCGATTCCCGGTCCAGCAGGACGAGGTCGGTAAACGTGCCGCCGGTATCGACACCTATGGAAATACGCACGAAAACGCCCTGCCTTTCTGCATCTGTCCGGCCCGCATATCAGCATGCGCCCTCCGGCGCTGTCCAGCGGTCGGGGCGGGGGGTTTCCCAAAGGGCGCGTCCCTGCGCTAGGCTCAGGCTCTAACCCAAGGGAGATTCCGAACATGCCGAGAAGTGAAGCCTACGAAAAAGGCAGTGAAATGCGCCGCCAGCTGATGGGCGACAAGCTCGCCGACGCGATGGCGAAGACCGTCTATGACGACCCGATCATGCAGAAATTCGGCGACTACGCGCGCGAGGCCGTGTTCGGCCTGCTGTGGACCCGGCCGGGGCTGGACACGAAGACCCGGGCGCTGATCTGCGTGATCACCGATACCGCGACGGGCCGCTGGCCGGAACTGGAACTGCACCTGAAAATGGCCCGCCGCCAGGGCTGGACCGAGGACGAACTGGCCGAGGCCCTGCTGCATACGGGCGGCTATATCGGCGTGCCCTCGGTGCGCGAGGCGATGATCATCGCCACGAAGGTGTTCAGGGAGATGCGCGAGGAAGAACAAGTCTAATTTAGCGTGCCTGCGCCGCCAGCCAGTCCGCCGCGCCCGCGCCGGCGGCCCGGCCGGTGGCGAAACAGGCGCTGAACAGGTAGCCGCCGGTCGGCGCTTCCCAGTCGAGCATCTCGCCGGCGCAGAACAGCCCGGGCCGCGCCCGCAGCATGAACTTCGCGTCCAGCGCGGCGAAGGGGATGCCGCCGGCGCTGCTGATCGCTTCCTCCAGCGGCCGCGCGGCGAGGAGGCGCAGCGGCAGCGCCTTGATCCCGGCGGCCAGCCGCGCCGGGTCGGCGAAGGCGCTGGCGGCCAGCCCCTCGCGCAGCAGCCCGGCCTTGACCCCCGCCAGCCCGGCCCTGCGTTTCAGATGCGTGGCGACGGTGCGCGACCCGCGCGGCGCGGCGAGGTCGGCGGCCAGCCGCGCCCTGCTGCGGTCGGGGCTGAGGTCGATGGTCAGGATCGCGCCGCCTTCCGCCGCGATACAGTCGCGCAGCGCCGCCGACAGGGCGTAGACCGCGCCGCCCTCGATCCCGTTTCCGGTGACGACGCATTCGCCCATGACGCCGCGCCCGCCATGGGACAGGCGCACGGATTTGACCGGTTCGCCGGCAAAACGCTCCCGGAAGACCGGGGTCCAGGCGATGTCGAAGCCGCAATTGGCGGGTTGCAGCGGCGCGACCGATACCCCGGCTTCGGCCAGGACGGGAATCCAGGCGGCGTCCGAACCCAGCCGCGGCCAGCTGCCGCCGCCCAGCGCCAGCACGGTCGCATCCGCCGTCCGCGTCGCCGCGCCGTCCGGCGTGTCGAAGGCCAGCGCGCCATCCGCCGCCCAGCCCCGCCATTTATGGCGCACATGGATGCGGGCCCCGGCGCCGCGCAGCCGGTGCAGCCAGCGCCGCAGCAGGGGCGCGGCCTTGAAATCCACCGGGAACAGCCGCCCGGAACTGCCGGTGAAGGTGGCGATCCCCAGCCCTTCCGCCCAGGCGCGGATCGCGGCGGCGTCGAACTCGCGCAGCGCCGGCGCCAGCCGGTCCCGCGCCGCGCCGTAACGCGCCATGAAGGGTTCGGCCGCTTCGGTATGGGTGAGGTTGAGTCCGCTCTTGCCCGCCATCAGGAATTTCCGGCCGGGCGAGGGCATGGCGTCGTAGATATCCACGGCGCAGCCGCGCGCCAGCAGCGCCTCGGCCGCCATCAGCCCCGCCGGCCCGCCGCCGACAACCGCCGCCCGCCCGCTCATTGCCCGTTTTCCATGATGCGCGGAGATATAGCCTATCGGCCCGATCCGGGGCACCGAATTCTTTGCCCGGCGGCGTCAGCGTGTCTGGAACGGGCCAGGCCGGCCGGACACAAAAGAAAAGGGCCGGCACAAAAGCGCCAGCCCCGATCCGGTCGGTTAATGCGGTGAATACTACGCCGTCTTGCGCCGCCGCCGCGCCAGCGCGCCCAGGCCGATCAGCCCGGCACCGAGAAGGGCAAGGGTGGCGGGTTCCGGTACTGTGTTTTGATTCACGGAACCGCCAATCTTCACCGATCCGTCGCAATTCGAGGTACAGTTCGGATTATCCGAATCGAAATTATCGATAGACTGCATATGCGCGACCCAGAACGCAGTAACATCCGTGCCGTCATCCCCCGTGTGCAACAAGGTGTTGTCAACCAGTTCCGTGTCGAAAACGTCGAAAAAGTCGGTCACCAAATCCAGCGCGCCGGCGGCAAAGGAGACGTTCCACTCGAAAAGCCCGGATTCGCCGATGTTCAGCCCGTTATTCACGCCACCTGGGCCGTTTCTGGCTGCCGTCAGGTCATTCAGGTCCATCGTCAGAAACCCCGATACCGCGTTAGCGCTATTCGTGTCGCTGAAGGCAGAACTGCCCGTGCCTGTATTCGTATAGTTAAAACTTTCCAGAGTGAACATGCTGTTGATCTTGATGCCGAGCGCCGTCATGATCGCCGTCGTCGCGGCATCGCTGGTGTTTGTTACTGCGGCGGAAAATACGCCGGTTGTGTCGGTACTCTCGGCCTCGAATTTGAACAGCGCCGACAGGTCAGCCCCGGCAAACGATGTCTGGTCGGCTAACGAGGTCTGGTCGTTGAATGAAACGGCGCCCGTGACGTTCTTCTCTAAACTGATCGGAACAGCATGTGAATCCGGTGCGCCGGCGAACACGAAAACAGCGGTCGCAATTCCGGCAAATAACCGTTTGTTCACGGGCGCAACAGCAAGCACCGCCCGTTTTAATGATGACACGCTGGAAATCATAATATACTGCTCCGATTAACTTGCCCTTCCAAGTATCCAACGGGGATGCTTCGATGAGGCCATTATTGGCTAAATATATAAGCAATTAGCGTGCCATAAAAGTTAATTCCGCAAAAACAACAGGTTGGCAATTTGCACTCGAGAACTCATGCGCAAAATGTAAAGAATATCGACGGTACATTTCGTGAACGCCGGTGCGGTTTTAGCGGTAAATGGAAAATTATTAAATAAAAACAAATACCTAGTGGATCATTAGCAAAGTTTTGGAAAGTGTAAGATTTTTCGACACACGCCATCCAATTCTCCGGTGATCCATTTTTCTCAATAAAGTCAAAAACCCGTTATCTCTGAGCCTGTAGCGTGTTCGAACTGTCGCTGGTCGGCGTCTTTAATATCGCCGCCAGCCACCGGGCTGCCCGGGCCGCCGCCGCGCATTAAATGGTTTGATCTTTCGCCCGCCCGGATTAGCGTGCGGTGAACCCTGAAAACGCGGCGGACCCGCCGTTTCCCCAGCAGAGGAAGTCACGTGACCGGATACAGCGAAACCTTCCGCGGCGATGTCGCGGCCTGGGAAGTCGACGCGACGGAGCATTTCACCGTCGCGTATTATTACGAGAAATTCGAGGCCGCGACCTGGCGGTTCCTGCGCCAGGCGGGCGTCGACCCGGCCCGGGCGCGCACCACCGAAGCGCTGACCCATTACAAGGCCGAACTGCGCGACCGCGACATCTACCGGATCGAAACGGCGCTGATCGCCGGCGGCGACAGCCCGACCATCGCCCACAAGCTGTTCAAGGCGGATACGGGCGCGCTGTGCACCACGATGCAGCAGAGCTTCGCGGGCATTTCGCTGCCGGGGCCGGTCGTCGCATGGGACGGCGATATCCGCGAGGACCGTTCGGTGCCGGGCGACGGCGCAAGCTGGCTGCCGACCCTGCGCAACATCGCCCGGCCGGAGGAAGCCGACTGGGCCGGCAACCTGTCGCTGCCGGGCCATATCCACCGGTTCTCGACCGCCAACATGTTCATCCTCGCCGAATTCGGCCTGACCCCCGACTACATGACGAAGCACCGCATCGGTCTGTCGACCTTCGAATTCCAGCTCACCTTCCACAGCCGGGCGAAGCCGGGCGACATGATCGACGTGGAAACCTGCATCGCGCAGCTCGGCGGCTCCTCGGTGCGCTTTTACCACCGCATGCGCAACGCGGAAACCGGCGCGGATATCGCGGGCCTCAGCCAGTTCGGCGTGCAACTCGACCTGGACGCCAGGCGGCCGCTACGCATCGCGGACGATTTGCGGGCGCGGGCGGAGGCACTGCTGGCGGGGTAGGGGCGGGTTCTTTTTCGCTTATTTGGTCCGTTTATAACCTAGGACCGAAATTGTTTTCGGCGGCCCGGTAAAGAAGCCTAGTCCCACTTTTCCCAATAGAACAAACCGCCCTTCTCGCCGGGTTCGATTGACCGAATTTTATCGCTCGTGGTCGGGTCATTGGCACACCCGCTCAAAAGCCCAGCCAGGTTATCTGCTAAAAGATCAGTTTCAACACGATCTCCGTCCTTAAAATAGCCCCAGATTATATTCTTTTGTGGACGGTGCAATCCAAGTATAGCGCGGAACATTAGATCCATATCCGCATCCGGAGGTCCGGGAAATTTATCAGCCAAAAATCCCCATCTTAGTCCTGCGTTGTCCGGTGTTTTTTGGGTGCCATAAATTGCTTCAGTCATAATATCGTACATTCGAATCACGAAATGTGAAATGAAGAGAACCATTTGGCCTCGACGCTCGGCAAGAGAAACGAGTATCTTTTTTTTCTCCGGTCCAGACATAAGAGGACCGATCTGAATTCTCCTTCTACCTCTTTTACTTATATGCTTCTGATAGCCGGTTTTTAGATGCAGTTGTTTTACGAAATGATCTTCACTCTCTCTGATCACGCTCCCTTTTGCGGAAATAGCGAAGACATACACTGGAAAGTATGGAAATAATTTGCAAAAATGCTCAGCAAATTTAGCTCTATAAAGCTCAGGAGTCCTAGCTGACCATTTTCTCAAATTTCTATTCTTAGGGCGAATTTCAGTCGCAATTTGTCTCGCCAGTTTTGAGTGTTCAACTCCGCAAGAGAGTATCAAGACAGTAGTGTACCAAGTATCGTCATTTTCCAGTTGCTCGCTTGGTGAATGATCCATGGAGACAGTAAAAAGGTCGTCGTGCCGATGAGCAGAAAGCCGTTCTTGCAGGACGGAAACTATGAACGAATTTTGAATTCGATTCGTGATAGCACAATTCAAGACCAAACCCCTTAAAATGCATTCGAAAAGCGGCGACATTGCATTATTAAATATCTCTCTTAAGGAAACCGTGCAGTGTTATTGTAACGCTGTTTGGCGGGAATTGACGTAATTGCGGGCTCTCTTCCAACACAAATAAAGTAGGGTATACGGTTCGAAGAAAAACCTACCTTACGGATTTTTCAGCGCCCGGCGGACCATATCCGGTTCGCGGGCGATGACTTTGAGGTATGCCTTTGCGGCGCCGTCCGGCTCGGCGCGGTCCTGTTCCCAATCCCGCAGGGTACCGATGGCTATGTGAAACTGCGCGGCAAATTCCTGCTGGCTGAGCTTCAGCGCCCTGCGGATGATTTTCGCCCGGGGCGTTCTTTTCATCCGCGCCAGATCGTTGTCGCTCAGCGGTCTGTTATCGGGGTCATCGGTTCTGTTCATGGTAAAATCGCCGTTCGTTCGGTTCTGCCTTTCGGGCTGAAATTATCCGGTTTCTGTCATTCCGTTCGGTGTAGACAACAACCAGGAAACTGTTTGCCGCCATGCCAATCAGGATATAGCGGTCTTCGTCATAGTCCTCCCGGTC
Organism: Alphaproteobacteria bacterium; assembly: GCA_040905865.1. Classification (NCBI taxonomy): domain Bacteria; kingdom Pseudomonadati; phylum Pseudomonadota; class Alphaproteobacteria; species Alphaproteobacteria bacterium. The sequence goes on along the minus strand of JBBDQU010000048.1, from coordinate 90,840 downwards.
GTCCAGGAGTTCGATTGCAAATGGATCGCGGAATACCAGGCAGGCCTGCTCAAACGTCACGCCATGCTTTTCAGCATTGGACGCCGCCTTGTCATCGTCCCATTCGAATTCTTCATTATCCATTATGGATATACGGGTTACCCGTATTTTGTCAAGAAATCCAGAACAAAAAAACGAAAAAACCTCATGCGGGACGTGGCCCGGCCGCTTTCGCGATGGCCGGGTTTCATTGACTTTTAGCATTAAATAGTATAATATTCCTGTTTTCTCCCTTTCACGGAGGTCAGGGATATGAACAGGCCAAACGGGCGGCATGAATTGTTCTGCCGGGAATATGTCCGCCGGCCGGTCGGCAGCGCCGCCGCCGTCGCTGCGGGGTACGGGGCGGACAACGCGGCGGCGCAGGCCTGCCGGTTGCTGGCGCTGGAGCAGAACCAGCTGAACACCGCGCTGCGCGCCGTGGCGATGCAGGTGAAGGTCTCCGAGGCGACCCCCGCGTGGCGGAAGGGGGCCCGCCCGGCGCAACCCGCGCGGCCCGCCGCCGCGCCGGATCTCGACGCGATGCTGGCGGCGCTGGAGGCGAGCCTGCCCCCGGAGGTCACGGCGCAAGGCGAAGCCCCCGGCCATGCCCGCCGCGCCATCCCCGGCCTTGCCCGACGAACCTTCCCCGGCCCGTCCGCCCGCGCCGGATGCCGCCCGCGCGCGGGAAACGCCGCCGGTTCCGCCCCCCGGATTGCCGATAAATGCCCATAAAAGCCAACCATCCGATACTTTTCTTGCGGCGCGGAACCCGTTGCCGTTCCCGCCGGACACAATGACCGCGCGCGTCGCATTATCCGGTGGGTTGCCCGGCGGGTAGCGCGGCGAAAATGGGCGCGATGGCGGCAAATGTTAAGCGATGTTAATCGATGTATATCGCCGCAAAAATTTTCGGGAGGGGTCGCGCTGGCGTCTGTCCCGGCAATGTCGCGCGGTTGCGGCATGGACCCCGCATCAGGTGGGGAATTATATACTTGACGGAACATGTTTCATCGGGTAGGTTTTCCGAAATAGGGAGGTTTCGAGATGGATGACGATCAAATCGACAGAATTTTAGAAGCGGTCGCGGTCGATCAGATTATTCTGCGCGCCCTGCTTTGCGAATCCTTGAAACGATTTGCGAAAAACGAAACAAGCCCTGACGAAGCGATGCGTGAATATGTGAATAGCCTTTATCGGACAATCGACCTTTACGACGTTCCCGGCGCAGACGCGGCTCATATGGAGAAACTCCGGGAAGCGGCGCGTCAGAACATAGACGCCCTAGTCTCTCTTTCGAAACGTTCGGACGGCTAGAATCAATAGTCCACTTTCCACGAGAATTTGCGGAAACAATATCCAAGGCCGAAACTATGACTGCCGACATTTACAACCCCATTTTTCAAGACGTGGAAAAAGCCCGCGAACACCTCGAAAGGATTCGCTGGCCCGATGGCGCATATTGCCCGCACTGCGGCGAAGCCGATGAGGTTCACCGCATGCAAGGCAAGTCGCATGCGCCCGGTTTGCATTACTGCCGCTCGTGCCGTGGCAAGTTCTCGGTCACGGTCGGTACGCTGTTCGAGCGCTCCAAGATTCCGCTCAACAAGTGGATGCTCGCCTTCCACCTGATGGCGTCCAGCAAGAAGGGCATCAGCGCACACCAACTGCACCGCATGCTGGGCATCACGTACAAGTCCGCATGGTTCATGGCCCATCGCATCCGCGAAGCCATGCGCGAAGGCTTTAAACCGCATGGCATGGGCGGCGAAGGCAAGGTGGTCGAGGCCGATGAAACGCATATCGGCGGGAAGGAAAAGAACCGTCACCGCAACAAGCGCTTCGGTCGTCACGTTGGCGGCCTGTGGGGCCGTGAAATGGTGTTCTCTCTGGTCGAACGCAAAGGCCGCGTCCGTTCCGTTCATACGCCCAGCGTGTCCGCCAGGACGCTACGCCCGATACTTGTGACGCAGTTGGAAGGCAGCACCAAACTGATGACCGACGATGCGGGGCAGTACCGCCACATGCACCGCGATTTCGAACATCAGGCTGTCAACCACACTTCTGGTGAGTATGTTCGCGGCGAAGCGCATACCAACACGGTGGAAGGCTATTTCTCCCTGTTGAAACGTGGCCTGACCGGCACCTATCACCATGTCAGCCCGAAACATCTGAAGCGCTATCTGGCGGAGTTCGACTTCCGCTACAACTACCGCATGGCGCTGGAATACAGCGATGCGGAGCGCGCCGACAAAGCGCTGGCTGGCATCACCGGCAAGCGCCTGACATATCGGCGGATTAACGGCCAAGAAGAAGCGCGGGGCTAAGCGCCCTTTGACTCCTGCCGAGGTTTACGCGAAGATTTTGAAGCTGCGCCAGTCTTAGGTTTGTGCGGCTTCGGTGGCATGCTCAGGGCGCGGCGCAAGGCAGCGTCCCTGATGCGTGCCGTTTCTTCGGGTGAACGTTCGTCCGAATTCGGGTGACCGTCCTTTTCTGGAGATTTAGCCATGGTTACATCCGACGTAAATGAAATACCAAGCAACGCGTCTCCCTTATATCACTGGCGAGGCAAAGCAATCGAGGCATACGCATCCATGGAATTAAGCCTTTCCATCCTGTTCTCCGACCTGCTCCAATCCCCGATACAATACGCTGGCATAGTGTTCTTCCGCATAACAAATACGAGTTCGCGAAACACTATAATAGAAACGCTGCTTTCAAAACGTTACGGAGACACATATACGGCATTTTGGAGCGGCGTCCCCAATACGCCAAACCGTAAAGGGCTATTCAACTTAATTCGGAGTTTGGATCAACGTCGGAATGAAATCGTGCACTGGCACACCGTCAGCTATCTCAATGCAGATGAATACAATGGTCCACCATCCCCCGTTCAATTGACACCGCCAACGGCTTGGGCTTTTAAGTCTGACCAACCAAAACTAGGTACAGCAGACCTTATTGAATTTTGTCAGCTAGCAACTTTCGTTCACTCGGCAATCAGCATCTTCACCATTGTTTCTAACGGGACGCTGCCCCGCGATGCGGATGCTTGGCAAACATGGCACGAAATACTTCAGCAACCGTGCACTTATCCGCCGTCAAAAGGTCATCCGCTATTCCAGACGCCTGAAGAACTTCAAAGCCAGCCTCAACCATCGCGTCCGTAACAACCGGCCCGTCATCAGAACGAATCGCCCCGTCGCCAGACCCCGCAGGTTCCAGCGCTTTAGCGTCCTGATCTGACAATTTATGTTCCGTCATGTATACTATTCCCCATCAGGTGCGGGGTGACAGTCGGGAGTGTGCGGGGCGACAGTCGGGCGTGTGCGGCGTGACAGGGTGTGCGGGGGACACGTGCGGGCGTGGCGCGGAGGCGGCCTTGTCGTCGGGAAGGCCGCGCAAACCCGCCACACCGTCATCCCGGACCCCGATCCGGGATCCATGCGCGGCCGCCGGGGCGCGGCGGGCGATGAACGTCCGGGGTGGCTCCATGTTAACCGATGTTAATCGATGTATATCGCCGCAGGATTTTTTCGGGAGGGGCGCCTTGTCCGGTGATGCCACCAATGCGGCAGAACCTGCGCGTCCCCCCTCATCTCGCTCCGAATCCTCTCTATGGAGGATTCAGCCCCCAAAGGGGGCGAGGAAGAATGTGTTGTGGCGGCGAAGCCTGCGGCTCCCTCTCTGCCCCATTGGGGCGGAGAGGGTCGGGGTGAGGTGGGGCGGCGGGGCCGGTTGCTTCATGCGCGGCGGCGCGGGGTTGCGCTTACGCTTCGCCGTAATGCACCCGGCGATAGGCGCGGGACGGGATTTTGTCGTCGGTGTGGATGTCCCACAGGGTGGCGATATTGGCGTCCTGGTGGTCGTCGAACAGCTGGGGGAACCGGCCCATCCGGTTGACCGTTTCGCCGCGCATGCCGAAGCCGGTGGCGACGCCCGCCAGGTCGCCGCGGCCGTGGATCGCCTGGCCCGCTTCCAGGTCATGCGCGCGGAACTTGTGGAATTCCGCGCCATAGCCGCCGTCGTTCATGATGTTGATCAGCAGCTTGATGCCCTGGCGGCGGATGGTTTCCAGTTCCTGCACATGCATCAGCAGGCTGCCGTCGCCCTCGATCAGGGCGACCTTGCCGTCATTGCGCGCCGCCGCGATGCCGATGGCGGCGGGCAGGCCGGAGCCGATGGCGCCGAAGTCGTTGACCACATGGTATTTTTCCGCCGGGCGGCCGGTCATGTGGGTCATGGCGATGGAGAAATAATGGCCGCCGCCGACGACGATGTCCCAGTCCTTGGGGATCACCTGGTCCAGTTCGAGGATCATCTTGCGCGGGTCGACCGTGTTGGCCTGCACCGGATAGACCTTGGCGTCCGGGTTGTCGGCGGCGATCCGCGCCGCCATGTCGCCGCTGCGGAAACCGGTGCGGGAGACGCCGCGTTCGTCCATGCGTTTGACGATGGCTTCCGCCGCCGCCTTCGCATCGGCGCGGATATGCAGGTCGGCGGTGCGCAGCCCCTGCCACAGCCCGCGCGGGTTGATGTCGATCTGGGCGACCTGCGCGCCGGGATACAGGTAGCCGCCCTCGGTCGTGTAATGGCCCAGCCCGGCGCCGACGCCGATCACCAGGTCGGATTCGGCGAAGCGTTCGCGCGAGAAGTCGCTGGCGAAGGCGCCGGCGATATCCATCGCATAGGGGTTGCCGCCGAACAGCCCCTTGGCGAACAGCGAGGTCGCCAGCAGCGCGCCGGATTTCTCCGCCAGCGCTTCCAGCGCCTCGCGCGCGCCGGAACGGGTGGCGCCCCGGCCGCCGATGATGACCGGCTTCTCGGCTTCGGCGATCATGTCGATCAGCCGGTCGACGATCGCCGGGTCGGGGACCGGGCGCTGGGCCGCGGGGATGATGCTGGCGGACGGCATGTAATCCGCCATGTAGGGGTATTCCTGCGCCTGCAGGTCCATCGGGATGCTGATGACCACGGGCCTGCGTTCGACCTGCGCGACCTGGAAGGCCTCGCGGACGTTGTCGAGCAGCCGGTCGATGGATTTGACGCCGATGAAATGCGCGCCGGTCGCGAGCGTCAGCGGCGCCATGTCGATCTGCTGCAGGTACCAGGCGGAAGCCAGCGGCGCGTCGCCGGCGAAGACCACCATGGGCACGTTGCCGCGCGCCGCGATGGTCAGCGCGGTCATGATCTGGGTGAAGCCCGGGCCGCAGGTGGTGGAGGCGACGCCGACCTTGCCGGTGGCGCGGGCATAGCCGTCGGCCATGGCGCAGGCGCAGTGTTCATGCCGGGCGTGGATGACGCGGACGCCGTATTTGTCGCCCATCTTGGCGGACCAGTACATGTTCGCGTCGCCCATCAGGGTGAACAGGATATCGACGCCCTCGGCGACGAAGGCCTGGGCGAGAACGTCGGAGACCTGAAGCTTTTCCATTATTGTTGTCCTTTCGATCGGAATAAAGCGGCGAGCCATCCCTTGAAGGCCCGCCAGAGAAGGCTGAATGCGCCGAGTTCCGCGGCCGGCGCGGGCCGGGGCGGCGCGGGTTGTTCCGGCGGCGTATCGGTCGCGGCGGCGGCCGTCCGGTCGCTCGGGTCGGCGCCTGCTTCCGCCGGTGCGGGGGGGGCTGCCCCGCCCGGCCGGTCCGCGACCAGTTTCGTCAGGTTGGCGGAAAATTCCGCCAGCAGCGCCCTTGCGACATGGATGCCGCCGGCGTTGACGAAGGTTTCCAGCGGGCCGGTGACGTTGAATTCGCCCTCGATGGCCAGCGTGGTTTCCGTATCGCCGGTCACCGCCAGCCTGCCCGAAGCCAGCGCCCGCGACGCGCCGCGCTGGTCGATGCCGCGGCCTTCGACCGTGCAGGTCTTTGTCGCGTCGTCGAATTTCAGCGAGGCCTCGCCCCGGAAGGTCGCGACGGTCGGGCCGAACTTGACCCGGATCGAGCCGCGCCAGGCGCCGTCGCCGGAATCGGGCGACAGCTCCGCGCCGGGGATGCAGGAGGCCACCAGCGCCGGGTCGCTGAGCAGCGGCCAGACGGTATCGGGCGGCGAGGGAATGATCGTTTTTTCGCTGAGTGAAACCATGCTTCGTGAACTACTCGCATTCGGGGAGCGGGAATTTTTCCGGGCGGGAGGCCCGGCGCCGGATCGACGGGAAGACGCGGATGAAAGAACAGCGTATCGCCTTCGGGCGCGGTCAACAAGCCGTGACCGGCATTCAGGCGTTCAGGCCGAATTCCTCGGCCAGCAGGGCGTAGGAACGTTTGCGGGGCTCCAGGTCGTAGGTCCAGGTCAGCACGACGATTTCGTCCAGCCCCAGTTCCGCCCCCAGTTCGCGCAGCCGCGCGCCGACCCGGTCCGGCGTGCCGACGAAGGCGTTGCGGCGCATCATGTCGACCCGGGGGCGTTCCACGGCGGAAAACGCGTTCGCGAAATCGTCGCTCGGCGGCATGATCGGCTGCAGCAGCCCCCGGTCCCGCGACAGGCGGGAACGGGCGCGCGACGTGAACAGGCGTTCGGCCTCCGCTTCGGTCTCCGCGGTCAGCGCCCAGACGCAGATATTGGCAAGCGGTTCCGGGTGCCGTTCGCTTGGCTGGTACTGGCTGCGGTACAGGTCGATGGCCTGCGCCGTGCCGCGCCCCTCGGTGATGAAATGGGCGAAGCTGTAGGGCAGGCCGAAATGGGCGGCGACCTGCGCGCCGTATTCGGACGTGCCCAGCATCCACACATCGGGCGCGGTGTCGATATCGGTGGCCAGCGGATGGGCCCCGATCTCGCGGAAGGGATGGCCGTCCGGCAGCGGCGACCCGGTGACCCAGGCGATGAGGTCCTGTACCTGCCGGGGGAACTGGGCGGCGGCGGTGTTGGCGTTCGGGTTCAGCGCGAAGGCGGTGCGCCCGTCCGACCCCGGCGCGCGGCCGACCCCCAGGTCGATCCGCCCCGGCGCCAGCGCGTCGAGCACGCGGAACTGTTCGGCCACTTTCAGCGCCGAATAATGCGGCAGCATGACCCCGGCGCTGCCGATGCGGATCCGTTCGGTCTTCATCGCGATGGCCGCCATCAGAACCTCCGGCGCGGTGCCGACGATGCTGGGATGGCTGTGGTGTTCCGACACCCAGAAGCGGTGATAGCCCAGCGCCTCGCAATGCTGCGCCAGCGCCAGGGTCTCCTGGATCGACCGGGCATGGGGCCGTTCGGCCATGGCGACGGACTGGTCGAGAACGGACAGTTTCAGCATGGAGGATGCTCCCTGAATCGTTTGGTGTTGCCGGTGGTCATCCGCAATACGCGATTCCCGCCGCCGTTGTCGCGGAAAACCGACCGGCGGCGATTCCCATCGGTCGGGACATGTTCTACCCTGCGGCTTCCAGCGGACGAACGGAATAGTCGATGAAGGTCATGGATACCGCGCTGCCCGGCGTGAAAATTCTCGAACCGGCCGTCTTCGGCGATGACCGGGGCTTTTTTTTCGAGTTGTGGAACCGGACGCGCCATGGCGATGCCGGGCTGCCGGATGAGTTCGTGCAGGACAACGTCTCGCGGTCCGGCCACGGCACGCTGCGGGGGCTGCATTACCAGTACCCGACCCTGCAGGGAAAACTCGTCACGGTCCTGTTCGGATCGATCTTCGATGTGGTGGTCGATATCCGGCGCGGCAGCCCGCATTTCGGCCAATGGGTCGGCGTGGCGCTGTCCGATTCGGATCGGCGGCAGATCTGGGCGCCGCGCGGCTTCGCGCATGGTTTCGTGGTGACGAGCGATCGCGCGGATGTGCTGTACAAGGTCGATGACGCCTACCGGCCGGATGAGGCGTTCGCCATCGCCTGGGACGACCCGGCGCTGGCGATCGACTGGCCGGTGTTGCCGACGACGCTCAGCGACAAGGACCGGACCGCGCCGCGTCTTGCCGATGCCGCGACGCTGCCGATCTGGCCGTGAAATGCCCGGCCAGCGCCGTGGCCAGCATCAGCAGCATGAAGGCCGAGGTCAGCACGAAGACCATCCGCGGCGCGCCCTGGTCCACGATCCAGCCGAACAGCGGCGGCGCGACCGAACTGCCGATGCTGAGCCCGACCGACACGAAGCCGAACACCTTGCCGCTCTGCCCCGGTGGGGTGGCGGCGCGGACCATCATGTCGCGGGCCGGGCGGGTGACGCCCTGGGCCAGCCCGGCGATGGCCAGGATGCCGAACAGCAGGGTGATCGACAGGTCCATGAAGGCGGGCAGGATGATGAAGCCGGCGGCGACCGCGACCGCGATCATCATGGTCATCTCCTGCCGTTTCACCCGGTCGGCTATCGGCCCGCCCAGCAGCACGCCGATGGAGCTCGAGAACAGGAAAACGGTCAGCGCCATGGTCGCGCCGGCGATGGTGATGTCCTGGGTCTGGATCAGGCTGGTGATGGCGAAGGACTGCATGCCGCCGCCGGCCAGCGAGATGGCGACGAAGAAGGCGAAGAACAGCAGCATCGCCGGGCTCATCAGCAGTTTCACGCCGGTCGCCTGCACCTTGCCGTCCGCCGCCGCGTCGGCGCGGGTCCCGCCGGTGTCGTCGACCAGCAGCCGGCTCTGGCTCGCCATGATCGCGGCGACGACCAGGCCGGCGGCGCCGGCGGCCATCAGCGCGGATCGCCAGTCCCACATCGCCGCCAGGGAGCCCATGACGACGGGCGCGAACGCGCCGCCGAATTCGCCGCTGAACGTATGCAGGCTGAAGGCGCGGCCGAGCCGCCCTTCGCTGATCGCCCCGGACATAACGGCGTAATCGGCCGGGTGGATGACGCTGTTGCCCAGCCCGGCCAGCACGGCAAGGATCAGGATCGCCTCGTAGCTTTCGGTGAAGCCCATCAGCAGCACCGAACCGGACATCAGCACGACGCCCGCGATCAGGATCCAGCGTGCGCCGAAGCGGTCGATCAGGAAGCCCATCGGCGCCTGGATCAGCCCGCCGATCAGGTTGTAGCTGGTCATCATGAAGCCCAGCGCCGCGAAGGAGACGCCGAATTCGCCGCGCATCGCCGGGAACAGCGGCGGCAGGCAGAGCAGGTAGAAATGGCTGAAGAAATGCCCGGCGCCCAGAACGCCGATGACCCTGGCGTCGCTTGCGCCGGCATCCGTGACGACCGCCATGATGCTACCCGTTCTCCGCCGCGATCGCGTCCGCGTGGATTGCCGGCATGCCGGCCTTGACGCGGCGTTCGTCCAGCCGCACCAGAATGGCGCGCTTGTCGTGGTCCGAAGCGGACGGCCAGGCGGTAATCTCGTCCGGCGTGCGGAAACAGCCGTAGCAGGCGCCGACCCGCGCATCGATAACGCAGACGCCCACACAGGGTGACCCGATCTTGCTGCTCTGTGTCATGGTTGACTCCGGTCTTCGGTCCGACTGACGGCTTACTGCGTTCCGGGGGACGGCGCAAGACGAGCCCTGCCTCAATTGGCGAAGTACCGGGTCGGCGAAACGCCCAGTACGCGACGGAACATGGCGATAAACGCGCTGGGGCTTTCATAGCCGACATCCAGCGCAACGGTGGTGACCGGCTGTCCAGCCGCCATCATTTCCAGCGCCCGCAGCAGACGCGCCTGCTGCCGCCACGCCCGGAAGGTCATGCCGGTTTCGGCGATAAACAGCCGCGCCAGCGTCCGCCCGCTGGCGGCGATTTCCCGCGCCCAGTCGTCCAGGCTGCGGGCATCCGCCGGTTCGGCAAGCAGGGCGGCGGTGAGGCGGCCCAGGCGCCTGTCAGTCGGCATCGGCAGGTGCAGCGGCGCAATCGGCAGGGCGGCGATCAGGTCGATGGCGACCGCGGCTAGCCGCTCTTCCGGGCTGCCCGGCGGGTAGTCCTGCGGCGCATCGACCATGGCCAGGATGATATCGCGCAGCAGCGGGGATACGGTTACGACGCGGCAGCGATCCGGCAGCCCGCCTATTGTCTCGGCGCGGATCAGCAGGGTGCGCATGGAATAGGCGCCGCGCGATTCGACCCGGTGAACAGTGCCGGCGGGCATCCAGACGGCGCGTTGCGGCGGCACGACGAAGGCGCCTTCCGCCGTCGTTACCGTCATGACGCCCCGGCTGGCGAAGATAAGCTGCGCGCGATTGTGGCGGTGCGGGGCGACCACGTGGCCGGCCGGGTAATCATTGGCCAGCGCCACGATGTCGGGCCGCAGCCCTTCGGCCTTCACATGGCTGGATGTGCGCGCGTGGTTCATCGATTTGTCCGTTTTGCGATATCGATTGTCATTTTATCGCAAGACAGACTGCCGGGCCAGCGCGAGAATGCGGCATCTGTCTGGGAGGATATTGCGATGATGCGGGACCGGGTTGCCTTTCTGTTTCTGAATCTCGGCCATCTGTACGACCACATGTTCATGGCGCTGTATTCGCTGGTGGTCGTGGTGATGGTCACGGAATTCAACATGACCTATGCGGAAATGCTGCCGCTGGCGACGCCGGGCTTCATTGCCTTCGGGGCCGGCGCATTGCCGGCCGGCTGGCTGGCGGACCGCTGGTCGCGGCCCGGCATGCTGACCGTGTTCTTCCTGGGAATCGGATCGGCGTCGATCCTGACCGGGCTGGCGTCGACGCCGCTGCAGATCGGGCTGGGGCTGTTCGGCATCGGGCTGTTCGCGTCGATCTATCACCCCGTCGGCATCCCCATGGTCGTCGAGGGCCGCGACAAGATCGGCCGGGCCCTCGGCATCAACGGCGTGTTCGGTAATCTCGGCTTCTCCGTCGCCTTCGTCGTGGCCGGCGCGATGCTGGATTTCGTCAACTGGCAGGCCGCCTTCATCGTGCCCGGCGCGGTCGCCATCGTAACCGGGCTGGCCTATATGGCGTTCGCCCGAGGCGGCACGGTTTCGCGCGTGGAAAAGCCCAGGCCTGTCGGCGACCTGCCGGACCGGCGCGGCATGATCCGGGTGCTGGCGCTTATCGCCCTGACGACATCCTTCGGCGGCGTTATCTTCCACGCGACGACCGTTTCCCTGCCCAAGGTGTTTGACGAACGCGTCCCCGAATTGTCGGTCAGCGCGCTGGGCATCGGTTCGACAGCGGCGCTGATCTTCCTTCTCGCCGCCTTCGCGCAGATCGTGGTGGGCGGGATGATCGACCGCTACCGGATGAAGACCGTGTATCTCGTCGTTGCCGGCTTCCAGATACCGCTGTTCCTGATCGCGCTCAGCCTGACCGGCATGCCGCTGCTGATGATTTCCCTGTGCTTCATGCTGCTGGTCTTCGGCGTTATCCCGATCAACGACGCCATTGTCGCGCGCAATACGACTGCGGCCGTTCGGGGCCGGGTCTACGCCATGAAATACGTCCTCTCGCTGACGGTCGGCGCGGTCGCGGTGCCGCTGGTGGCGTTCATGCACGGGACCGGCGGCTTCAGCGGTCTGTTTGTCGTCCTGTCTTTCTGCGCGGCGGGCATCGTGGCGACGATCCTGTTCCTGATGCATGAACGGGTTACGGCATCGGAACCCGCAACGGCGGCGGGCGACTGACGGTCCCGGCTACGGTGAGCACGAGGATGCTGACGCTGTACTACGCCCGCGATACCTGTTCACTGGCCTCCCATATCGTGCTGGAGGAGGTCGGGGCCCGTGGGTCATGGGCGATCATTATACAGTCGCCGATCCGTATCTGTTCACGATTGCGCAATGGCTCGAATCCGACGGCGTTGATCCCGCACGGATACCGCGGATTGCCGGGCACCGACGCCGCATGATGGAGCGGCCCCCGGTTGCCGCGGCGTTCGCGGCATAGGGTGTGTGGCCGCCTTTGCATCGGGCGGTCAGAACTGCTACGTAGCGGTTCCTTAACCATGGCCGGTTCGGCAGCGCACTTTATGCCTGATAATCACCTTGCATTCTTCATCGACCTGGAACCGGCCGTCGCGGATTTTCGGGAATCCGTTATAGCCGGCTTGTCCGGTTCGCCCCGGCAGCTTGCCTGCAAGTTCTTCTACGATGCCGCCGGGATGGAGCTGTTCAACAGGATCTGCGAGACCGAGGAATATTACGTCACCCGCACCGAACTGGCGCTGCTGCGGCGGATCGGGCCGGAGATCGCCGCGCTGGCCGGACCGGAAGCCGCGGTGATCGAATTCGGCGCCGGGTCTGATCTGAAAATACGCCTGTTGCTCGATGCGCTGGACCGCCCGGCGCAATATGTGCCGATCGATATCGCCATCGAACCGCTGCGCGATGCGACCGAAGCGATTGCCCGGGATTACCCCGCCATGCGGGTCGGCGCGGTCTGCGCCGATTTCACCACGCTCGATGCCCTGCCCGCCGGGGCGGTGAGCGACAGTGGCGGCAGGCGGCTGGGGTTTTTTCCCGGTTCGACCATCGGCAATTTCACGCGGGAGGAGGCCGGCACCTTCATGGCGCTGATTCGCCGCGTGCTCGGTCCCGGCGGCGCATTGCTGATCGGCGTCGACCTGAAGAAGGACACGGCTAGGCTGAACGCCGCCTATAACGATGCGGCCGGATATACCGCGGGGTTCAACCTGAACCTGCTGCACCGCATGGTGCGCGAACTGGGCGCCGAGCTGGATACGGACGGCTTCGAACATTACGCCTTCTACAACGACGCCGAAGGCCGGGTCGAAATGCATCTGCGCAGCCTGCGGGACCAGACAATAGCCATTGGCGATGACCGGTTCGCGCTGGCGGCGGGTGAGCTGATCCATTCCGAAAATTCCCACAAATACGCCATCGACGAATTCGCCGCCCTGGCGCGCGCCGCCGGGTTTGACCCTGGCGCGGTCTGGACCGATGCCAACCGGCTGTTCAGCATCCACTATCTCACCATCGCCGACTGACACCCGCTGCCGCCGGGCCGATGGGCGGAATCGCTGTGGACCGCTTCCGACGCCCGCGCTTTTTCCTCCATCGTAGAGATGTCCTGCATCACCGTGTTGCGGCGCAGGTCGCGGCGCTGGGTCATGTCGTAGTCGCCGGCGCGGTGCATCAGGCTGCGGTTGTCCCACATCAGCAGGTCGCCGACGCGCCAGTCGTGGGTGTAGACAAACTGCCGCTGGGTGGCGTGCTCGGTCAGGTCGCGCAGCAGCATGCGCCCGTCCGGCACCGGCATGCCGCGGATTTCGCTGGCATAGGCGGCGAGATATAGCGCCCTGCGCCCCGACCCGGGATGGGTTCGCACCAGCGGATGGGGCACCGGCGGGAAGGCGGCGTGTTCCTCGGGCGCGAAATCGGTGAAGCCGATCACCTCGCGCGAATACATCAGCGAATGCATCGCCACCATATCGGCGATCCGCGCCTTGCGCGCATCGGACAGCGCGTCATAGGCGGCGCGCATGTCGGTGAATTCGGTTTCGCCCCCTTCGGGCGGCACCGCGTGGGCGTAGAGCAGCGAATATTTCGCCGGGACCGGGCGGAAGGCGTGGTCGGTGTGCCACAGCCGGTTGCCCAGCGCCATCATCCGCCGTCGGTCGTTCAGCGCCAGGATTTCGCTGTTCTCATCCAGGTTGGAGATATCGGTGAAATGCGGGTTCAGCCGCGGCGTGTAGCCCTTGCGCTTGACGATGGCGGTCTGGCCCAGCGGGCCGAAGGTGGCGCTGAACGTCATCTGCCGGTCGTCGTCGAGCTGCTGGTCGTGAAACACCAGCACGGCATGGCGATCCAGCGCCGCGACGATGGCGTCGCGCGTGGCGTCGTCGACCGGTTCGCGCAGGTCGATCCCGCTGACCTCGCCGACGAACAGCGGATGCAGTTGCCTTACCTCGAACATGTCGCATTCCTCCCTGGCGCTTTCAGGCGGCAAGTATGGAACGGGGGTCCCGCCCGCGTAAAGCCGGCGGGGCGGCTTCAACGCTCCGTCAGCCTGCAATACACCCCGGCCGTCTCGGTCACCGGCGCGTAGGCGTCGTCCTTTCGGTAGGATTTATCGTCCTCCATGCCAAAGACATCGGATCCGTTGATCTTCAGGACAAGCAGATTCTCGTCCGTGCCGATTGCGATCGACCGGATCGTGTCCGGGTTCAGGTGATCCTGCCGGTCTTCGGGCAGGCGGATCACGCCGAACACCGCGCGCTGCGGATCGATGCCGAGATAGTTCCAGTCCGGATCGATCCTGGACAGGAGGCCGGAACCGTCTTCGGCGCTGCGCTGTCCCTGCGGACCCAGATATTCCAGCACCGCTTTCCGGCGGGTGGCGGTTTCGGCCCAGTCGCGGAGATACGCCATCTTTTCCGCGTCACCCGCCGTTTCGACCAGCCTGCCGCAGGGCGTGTCGGAAAATTCGTACATCGCGTAAAGGGACATCACGAAAGGCACGACGACCAGCAGGACCACCATCCCGATAACGATCTTCAGGGTCGTGCTGATCGGGCGTCTGCCCGGTTTGCGGATCGGCATCAATCGTTCCCGGTGAACTCCGCCTGCGGCGCGGCATGCCGATTATGAAGTATTCCGGCGGAAATCGCGCGGAAATTCGCGGGTCTGCCGGGGCGCCGTCCGAGGACCGGGGGGAAACCGTGCTGGCGCGGCGACCTGCGCTTGGTTAGGCTTGGCCGCGAAAACAGGGGAACAACCGGATAAAAGGGAAATACATCATGAAACGCATGCCGGAACTGACCTATGACGAAATGGATGCGGACCAGCGCGCCGTCGTCGACAAGATCACGGCCGGGCCGCGCGGCGGAATCCACGGGCCGTTCCTGCCGCTGCTGCACAGCCCGCTGCTGCTCGACCGGGTGCAGGAACTGGGGCTGCTCTGCCGCTTCCAGAGCTCGTTTCCGCCGAAGATTTCCGAACTGCTGATCCTGATCTCCGCCCGGTTCTGGACCGCGCAGTTCGAATTCTCCTCGCACATGGAATCGGCGAAGAAGGCGGGCGTGCCGGAAGCGGCGATCGAGGCGATCCGCACGCGCGGCACTCCGGTCTTTGACGACCCGGACCAGACGCTGGTGTACAAGTTCGCCAACGAGTTCTTCACCACCAACAAGGTCAGCGACGCAACCTTCGACGCCGCCGTCGAACGCTTCGGCCGGCGCAGCGTCGTCGACCTGGTCGGCATCATGGGCTATTACGCGCTGATCGCGATGACCCTCAACATCTTCGACCCGCCCCTGCCCGAAGGCACGAAGCCGCCGCTGGAATAGGGGCGGCCCGGCTCCGGGAGGGCTTGGGTCGCATGGCGGTTAAAAGTTGAAACCGACACCGATGCCGTAGAAGAACTGGCCGTCATCGGCAGCGTCGTCGACATCGCCCGCATCGTCGAAGGTGAACTGGTATTCCGCCTGGGCGTACACGAAGGTCCTGTTGTCGGCATAGTATTTCACGCCGACCTCGGGCCCGGCCGCCAGGGTGTCATTCACGTTGTCGCCATAGATGGCGCCGATCGACAGCCCCGCATAGGGCCGCCAGCGGCCGAGGTCGAAGACATAATCGGCGAAGCCGCGGGTCGCAAAGTTCGCCTGCGAATCGCCATTGGCGATATCGGCGAAATTGACGCTCTGCCGCAAGCCCAGCATCACGTTGTCCGAAACGTATTTGCCCGCGCTGCCTGTCAGGCCGAGCGAATGGTTGTCGAAATCATTGTCGCTGGTGCCGTTGCCGGACAGGGTTACTTCCCAGTCGCCCATTGCCGGTCCGACCCTCGTATCGTCCCGCATATTGTCCTGCGCCTGCGCCGCGCCGGCGAACGCGATGGCAGCCACGGCGGCTGTGAAAACTTTTCCGATCATCCTGTGGTCCCTTTCTCGGTTGTCTGCTCCGGGCACACGCCCACCCCGGGCGCCGGTATGGTTGCCGGTGGACAAACGCGGACGGGGCGACAAGGTTTCCGTCGCCGCCCTTTTTTCGTTTCGGGCGGCTGACCGCCGCGGTTCAGCAGCCGGGCGGCGTGAACCCCTGGCGCGCGCGGGCCACCGCGTTGCGGGTCACGCAATCCGCCATGTGATCGTTGACCAGCCCCATCGCCTGCATGAAGGCGAAGACCGTGGTGGGGCCGACGAATTTCCAGCCGCGTTTCTTCAGATCCTTCGACAGGGCGACGGATTCCGCCGAGGTCGATGCGCTCTGCGGTTCGCCGAGGCTGGCCGGGTCCGGCTCGAACCGCCAGACATGGGCGGCGAGCGAGCCTTCCTGGGCGATCAGTTCCCGCGCCCGCCTTGCGTTGTTGATCACCGCCTCGATCTTGCCCCGGTGGCGGACGATCCCGGCATCCCGCAGCAGCCGTTCCACGTCGTCTTCGGTGAACGCCGCCACTTTTTCATAGTCGAAACCGTGAAAGGCGCGGCGGAAATTCTCCCGCTTGGCCAGGATGGTGCGCCAGCTCAGCCCGGACTGGAAACTCTCCAGGCACAGCTTCTCGAACAGGCGGATATCGTCGGCCACCGGAAAACCCCATTCGGCATCGTGATAGGGGAAGAATTCCGGGATCGTCCCGCACCAGCCGCAACGCGGCCTGCCGTCGGGGCCGGGTACTGTCGTGTTCATCGTGGTGTCGTCCTTGTGGGTGTGGACAGGGGCGAATGTTTTCGTTGCCTAAACGCGTCTGACCGAGTCGCCATAGGCGGCTACGGCGCTGTCGGCAGTCAGTAGCGACATGCCTTCCACCTGCGCCTGCGCCACCAGCAGGCGGTCGAAGGGGTCCTTGTGGATGGGCGGCAACCCGTCGATGGCGACCGCGTGCGCGCTGCTGATCGCCAGCTCGAGCCAGCCGTTTTCGATGAGCCCGCGCCGCAATTGTCTAGGGGCGACGTTGAAATCCGTCCGGCCCAGCCCGCACTTGATGGCGACTTCCCAAAGACTGGCGGCGCTGAAAACGAGATCGTTTTCCGAATCCGCCATGAGCAGACGCGCAGCGGGTGAAAGTCGCTCGGGCGAGTTGGCCGCCCAAAGGATCAGATGTGTGTCGATCAGCAGCTTCATGAGTCCCCGTCGAACATTTCGGCGATCTCATTTTCGCCCATGCGGTCAAAATCGTCAGGCACTGCGAATTCGCCTACCATGAAACCGAGACGCCGCTGCGCTCCGGCCTCGGGCGCGTCCAGCGCGGTCACCTTCACCAGCGGTTTTCCCGCCCGGGCGATAATAAACGATTCTCCCTTCGCGGCAGCCTCGACCAGCCGCGAAAGATGAGTCTTTGCCTCATGCATATTGACGGTTTTGGGCATTTTATCCTCTATAAAATAGACTAAGTCTTATTAGTTTAGTCTATTTTATGTTTTTGCCAACCCGGATTCGAAAAAATATGCCTGCGATATACATCGATTAACATTTGTTATCATTTGTCTGGTTTTCCGCGTCTCCTGCCCGCCTTTGGCCGTTCCGCCGGCGCCGGGAAAAAATGTACATCGCTTAACATTTATTATCATTTCCGCTGTGGCTGTACCGGTTGACCGGCTCCACAAACCCGGTCCATGACGCTATCATAAATAGAACAAAATAGCAACAATTGAGTTTAAACAGCTACCTTCCCAACGGCATGGCGGCCTGTCGGCCGGGCGCGTCCCGGGGGCCGCGCCTGGGCCCCGGATCGTGGTCCGGGGTGACAGGTTTCGGGAATTGGGCGCAAACCGCACGAACTGTCATCCCGCACTTGATGCGGGATCCATGCCGGCAATCCGACCATGCCCCTCAGCCCGAGCCATGCATCGCCTGGAGCGCGATCGCGCCCGCATAGATGACAAGTAGCGCCAGACTCTCGACGCCGATGCGACCCGGCCCCCTGCGCTGTCGCAAGATCAGCCCGCCCAGGAGAATGCCGGTCATCAGGATGGCCGTGAGGTTCCAGAAATAATCGCCCATTCCGACGGCGTGATAGAGCGATCCGTCGCGGTAGGAGACATCCGCCGCGGTGAGGAACAGCGTATCGAAGGTGTTGCCGCCGATGATGCCGCCCACCGCCAGTTGCAGCGCACCGCGACGCACGGCTGCGATGGTCGTGACAAGCTCGGGCAGCGAGGTCACCACGGCCGTCGCCAGCGCCCCCACGAGCGATTCCGGCAGCGCCATGCGCCCCGTGATCTCGGCCGCGGTCTTGGCGATCCCCCAGCCCGACACCCCCATCACAAGCATCAGAAGGAAGAAGACCGCAAAAAGGCGCGCGGTGCTTGTCCTTCGCGTCTTGTCATCCTCGCGTTCGGGCGTGTCCGTGCGGGTATCGACCGTCGATACCGGGCGCCACATCGGCGTCTCGCGCAATGCGCTCGTGGCGCAGAGGGCACTCACATAAACAACCGGAATCGCCAGCGACACGGGATGAATGGCGAAGACGGTGAACTCGGTCAGGGTAAGCGCGACAAGCGGCAGTGTCAGGAGCACGATCAGCACGACCGCCTGAAAGATATTGGCCAGATCGGCCGCCGCATGTTCGAGATTGGCCTTGCGATAGGTAAGGTCCGCAATGGCGAGAAAGGCGGTCTGCGCGGCGATACCGCCGATGCTGTTGGAATAGGCCAGCGACGCGTGCCCGTCCGACGCGGTCGTGATCGACACGATCGTACCGCTCAGCGACGTCGCGGCGCCCAGCAGCACAGCCCCCGTGATGGCCTCGCCAAGCCCGGTCCGGTCCGCCAGCGTGTCCGCCAGCCCGGTCAGGCGCAGGCCGCTGAAGAACACCACCAGCGCGGCAAGCGCAAACCCCGCGAACAACTGCAATATCGACCAGCTGGCAAGCATGACGGACGCCCCTTTCGGTCCTGAGATACCATCAGATGTTATATGTCAGCAGGCGGGGTGTCAGGTTTCGCGGGGTGACAGGTATCGGGAAGCGGGCGCAAACCGCACGCGCTGTCTTCCCGGCCCTCCCCCTGTCATCCCGCACTTGATGCGGGATCCATACCGCCGCCACCGCCGCGCCGTTGCAGAAAGAGCCCCGCCCGTGACCGGCACGGATGCTTTCCCGATGGCGGGCGGCGTCCCGGCGGCGCCGCGATACTACAGGGCAAGGGATGTCTGGCCGGTGAAGAGCCATGCGCGCTGGCGGGACTGTCTGGGGAAGGGATCGAATATTCTATTCCTTTAGAAACCATAATATAAATTTGTGAATAACGTATGATTTATTATAAATCTATCGATACCTGAGACATTTAATTTGAATATGAAACTAAAATTGGAGATTTTACATTTTTTATTTGGGTATACTGGTCCGAAGACTTATTTCCATGTCAAATTTGTTGACACGTTAAAATATAGATGACTCAATGAGGTGATCCGCTTCAGCGAGGGAGGAAAGAATATGCAGGCCAGTATTTCGCAACTTGTTGAAATGGCTAAGGCTGCCCGGGTTACGGACGAGCAAAGGGAAGAGCAGCGCCGCAGTTTCGTATATGGCAATACGGCCTTCGAAAACGAGAATGTAACCCGCGAAATCGTTGATAGAGAGGCAAATCGCCTTGAAGCAGACGCTCTAAAATAGGTGTGCGAATCAGTGTTGGTGCTGGTTCGTTTGTCTGTTGCTGAAAGCTAATTGCGTAGATGGCCAGTGGATCGAACCTGACGCCGGAAGAAATAGCCGAAGTCGAGGCGGCGAATGGCTTGCGTCAATTCGATCTCGGCCTCGAGATGATACGATACTTCCTGGACCCGGAACGCCCGTTTTCCTTGCGGACATCCCATATTCGCGAATTGCAGAAGGTTGCTGTCCAGGGGCTGGAGGCTGACGCAGGCGAGTGGCGATCAGGAAAGGTTCGCATAGAAAAAAGCCGGCATACGCCTCCTGAACCGCATCTCGTGCCGTCTCTTTGCCAGGAAATGTGCGACTACGTTAACAATAACTGGCATGAAAGGACACCCTTCCATCTTTCCGCATACGTTATGTGGCGGATAAACTGGATTCATCCATTTTCGGAAGGTAACGGACGAACGAGCAGAATTGTATCGTATGTGTTATTGTGTACGGCCCTTGGATATGAATTGCCGGGTTCTCCGTCGATTCCTCAGCAGATTCAGGAAAATAGAGGTGGATATTTTTCGGCGCTGGAAGCGGCGGACGCTGCGTACCGTCGAAATTCCGAAGTAGACGTAACGTCCATGGAAGAAGCGATAAAGAACATGCTTGCGCGTCAATTATTATCTGTCATTGAAGCGGGCAGCGGGATTGGTGGCGTCCAAGATTAAGTTATTGCGTCAATATAATCTTAGGCAATAGACGGGGTAGCTCAGGTCTTGTTTTGTGCGTTAACCGACTCATCCTCCGCCTAAAACTATAACAGGGTAAATCCAATGCAGCTATTTCAATCGGA
>JBBDQU010000048.1:0-70514 GCA_040905865.1 Alphaproteobacteria bacterium | reverse complement strand
TGCATTGGGCAAAATGCTGGACAACGCACAAAACCAGACCTGACCCGAACCATATAACAGGGTAAATCCAATGCAGCTATTTCAATCGGATGCATTGGGCAAAATGCTGGACAACGCACAAAACCAGACCTGACCCGAACCATATGAAGCAATTTTGCCTCCATTGCGGCAGTGGCGCGCCCCTGCCGCAATGGGATCAATCAACCCGATCTGTCCCTGATTGTCGTGTCCCATATCTGGGGTGCAGTGCATCGCTTATGATTAATCCTTTTGCGCGATCAACCACATATTGTCACTGGTGGGAAGTTTGTCGATAAATCCAAAGCGCTTGATGGACAGTCCTGCATTCAGAACCATCTGTGACAGGCTTTTCGGCGTGAAATAATTGACATGGTCGGGAAAACGCATGCCGCACCATTTTTTTCCGCGTACCATGCGGTTGATGCTGCCGTAATTAGGCACTTTTATAATGACAATGCCGCCCTTGTTAAGCGTTCGAACACATTCTTTGAGGATAGGAAAAGGGTGAATATCATGCTCCAGAAACGAGCGCATGATGATGGCCGAAAATTTATCATCCGGACATTGTTTTAACCCGCCGAGCGCATCAAGATTTATAATTTCCCCGCCGCGTTTTTCAAAATTCTTCTGGCCCTGCCGAGCCAGATTTTTTGAAACTTCTATTCCATAGGGCGAATATTTTTCCGGTAAAGCCAGAACGTGGTCTCCGGGGCCGCTACCGACATCCATAACATTTCCCGGCTTCGCATATTTTTCGATTAAATCCTTTACCTGCTTTCGCGGCAAAATATGAAGGCGCTTGCGCGTCAGGCGGCTGATTTTCCGGCTCCAGCCAAATTCCTTTTGACGTCTTTTTTCCTCGATCTGTGTGGTTTTTTCCCACGCAAGGTTTTCAAATAATTCGCTACAGTCAGGTGCTTTTTTCAAATAGACCATTGCGCAGTGGTTACATTCCGCCATCGGCCAGTCTATCGGCCCATAAGGAAGAATTTTATAATCCTGACTGCTGCATGAAGGGCACTGGCGTTCGAGTATTTTCATTTTGTTACCTTATCTTACACGCGTGTCCAAGGTCAGGTCTTGTTTTGTACGTTAACAGTATGCGCGGCGCGGATGCCGGTGCCGGGACAAACACAGCAAGAACGCTCCGCCGCCGCCATCGCGCCAACCGCTGTCACTTCTCCACGAAACTCCGTCCGATGAACTGCTGGTGGACCTGCTTGGTGCCTTCCCAGATCTGGCAGATCTTGGCGTCGCGCATCAGGCGTTCGACGCGGTTGTCCTTTATATAGCCGTAGCCGCCATAAAGCTGCACCGCGTCGGTGGCGATGCGCATGGCGACGTCGCCGGCGCGCATTTTCAGCAGCGAGGATTCGACGCCGAAATCCGCCGCGCCTTCGTCGACCATGCGGGCGACATGCCACAGCCAGCCTTCGCACAGCGCGAGGTCGGTGGCCATGTCGGCCAGCAGGAACTGGATGCCCTGGAAGCCGATGATCGCGCGGCCCGACTGGCGGCGCTGGTTGATATAGGCGGTGGCGTCCTCGAAGGCGGCCCGGGCGATGCCCAGCGCATGGGCGGCGACGCTGGGCCGCGACTTGTTGAGCGAATGCAGCAGGATGCGCAGCCCGTCGCCGGGTTCGCCCAGCAGGTTGGCGCGCGGCACGCGGCATTCGTCGAAATTCAGCGGCGTCGTGGACGACGCGCGCATGCCCATCTTGTCCTCGGGCTTGCCGGCGCTGAATCCCGGCGTGTCCTTCTCCAGGATCAGGGCGGAGATCGCGCCCTTGCTGTCGTCGATTTCGGACCATTTGCCGAAGACGAGGTAGTAATCGGCCTTGCCGCCGTTTGAGATGAAGGTCTTGCCGCCGGTGACGACGATCTCGTCGCCGTCGGGGGTGAATTTGGTGGTCATGCCGGTCGCGTCGGAACCGGCGTTCGGTTCGGTGATGCAGAGCGAGGCCAGCGCGCCTTCCGCTACCTTCGGCAGGAAGCGTTTCTTCTGTTCCCCGGTGCCGAAATCGTTGACCGGTTTCATGGCGTGGTAATTGGTCGCCCAGGCGATGCCGGTCGAGGCGCAGGCCATGGAGATTTCCCGCACGCAGGCGAGGTAGGCGGTGTAGCTCATATCCGCGCCGCCATAGGCTTCGGGGATGAACATGGCGTTCAGGCCCAGCGCATTGATATCCGCGATATTGTCCCAGGGAAATTCGCCGCTCCGGTCATATTCGGCCGCGCGCGGCGCGATTTTATCGCGTGACATGCCGCGGACCGCGTCGAACAGCAGTCGTTCCTCCTCGTTCAGGGGGACGGATTCGTCGAGATGGCTGAAGAGTTTCATTTGTCCTGGAAGTCCGGTTTGCGTTTTTCGGTGAAGGCGGCGGTGCCCTCGATATGGTCCTCGGTCTGGAAGGCGAGGGTGTTGAGGTCGGCCTCGATCCTGAGCCCCTCCCAGACGGGATTGTCCAGCGCGCGTTTCACCGCGTCGCGCGCCAGGTTCAGCACCGGCAGGCTGTAGCCGGTGAATTCGCGGGCGAACGCCATGCCGGCTTCCAGCGGATCGCCCTCGACGACGCGGTTGACCATGCCGATCCGGGCCGCTTCCTCGGCATCGACCGTGCGGCCGGTCATGACGATTTCCAGCGCGCGGGCCTCGCCGACCAGACGCGGCAGGCGGATCGTGCCGCCATAGCCGGGGATCAGGCCGAGCTTGATTTCCGGCAGGCCCATCTTCGCGTTCGGGGTCGCCAGCCGGAAGGTGCAGGCGGAGGCCAGCTCGAACCCGCCGCCGAAGGCGTAGCCGTTGATGATCGCGACGGAGGAGATCGGGAAACTGTCCAGCCGGGCGAAGGTGCGCTGGCCGGCCTCGGCGCTGCGCTTCTGCTCGACCAGGCTGCGGTTGGCCAGTTCCTTGATGTCGGCCCCGGCGCAGAAGGCCCGGTCGCCCGCGCCGATGAACAGCAGCGCGCGCGCGTCGGAGGCCTCGACCGCGTCCAGCGCCGCGCCGATGTCGCGGACGATCTGGAAGCTGAGCGCGTTCAGCGCCTCCGGCCGGTTCAGGGTGATGATCGCGAATTCGTCGCGGTAGGTCAGTTCGACCGGCATGACGTTCTCCTTCTTAACGGGGGCGCCGGAAGCGCACCGGGTCGGGGGCGATCCTGCCGTCCTTCACCCATTGCGCCAGTTCGCGTTTCAGGATCTTGCCGCTGGCCGTCAGCGGCAGTTCGTCCATCGCGATGAAATATTCAGGCATGTCCTGCACGGTCAACCCGGAATCGTACAGATGCGCCAGCACCGCGTGCGGGTCCGGGGCGTCGCCGTTGGGGATGATCGCCAGCCCGACCTTTTCGCCCAGCCGTTCGTCCGGCACGGGAAAGGCGGCGGCCTTGGCGATGCCCGCATGCTTGATCGCCAGGTCCTCGATCTTCGCCGGGTGAATGTTATGCCCGCCGCGGATGATCACATCCTTCAGCCGCCCGACGATTTCGAGGCAGCCCTTGGCGTCGATCCGGCCCAGATCGCCGGACAGGAACCAGCCGTCGCGGTTGAAGCTGTCCTCGGTCGCGAACTGGTTGGCGAAATAGCCCAGCATCAGGCAGGCGCCGCGCCCGCCGATCTGGCCGACCTCGCCCCGCGGCGCTTCCTCGTCGGGGTTTTCCTGGCGGAAGATGCGCACCTCGTAGGACGGCCCGCCGCGTCCGCAGGTCGCGGTGATCGTATCCGGGTCGTCGGTCGGGAAGGTGTACTGGTGCGAGGAGTTTTCGGTCATGCCGTAGATGTTCTGCGGCTTGATGCCCTGGTCCAGGAAGGCCTGCGCGGTGGCGCGCGGGATCGGCGCGCCGGCCATGTAGAACACGGAAACCCTGCCGACGCGGTCCATGCCGCGCGACCTCTGGTCCGCCAGGATATCCATCGCATGGGTCGGCACGCCCATCACATAGGTGGCGCCGGTTTCCACGATCCAGTCCAGCGGCTTCATGCCTTTGGGCGGGTCGTTGACCACCAGTTCGCCGCCGCAGACCAGTATCTGCCCCAGCGCCACCCACGCGATATGGTGGTTGAAGGGGCTGAGCGACAGCAGGACGGTGTTTTCGTCGTGATGCCAGTCCCGCACCATGTCGCGCGGGTTGGCCAGCAGCGTGTTGTGCGAATGCATGACGCCCTTGGGCGTGCCGGTGGTGCCGGAGGTGAAGGCGAGGTAGCAGATCCGGTCCGGGTTATCGTCTGCGGCAGGCGGTGCGCCCGTCCCGGTTGCGGGAAAATCGCCGGGGCCGAAGACGCGCTGCATCGCCGGCAGGGCGGCGACCCTGTCCAGCTCGCCGTCTTCCTTGTCGGTGAATACCGCCGCCGCACTGATATTGGTCAGCAGCGCGCGGATTTCCTCGTTCGTGTAGTTCGGATGCAGCGACGGGTTGCAGACATAGCCGTTCCGCGCGCTGGCCAGAAAGGCGACGATCGCCTCCACCCGGTTGGTGAGCCACAGCGCGACCCGGTCGCCCTTGCGCAGCCCCGCATCGTGCAGCGCCGCGGAGGTGGCGTCGACCCAGTCGACCAGTTCGCGCCAGGTCAGCCGGTGGCGGCTGTCGCGCAGGGCGAAGGCGTCCGGGCGGGATACCGCCTGTCCGGCGGCCAGCGAATAGAAGGTATCGGCCCGCCACAGGCCCGCGTCGTAATAGCGGCGGGCGAGGATCGGGTCGTGCAGGGTCAGCAGGGTGTTCATGTTCATGCCCGACTCAATGCCCGAACGTGTCCGGATCCGGCTTGCGCTTCTCGCGGAACGAGGCGCTGAGCTCCTTCGCTTCCCTGCTGTCGAGATAGAGCCGCAACTGCCGGTCATGCATCACGCGGGCGAGGCCGCGGTCGCGGATTTCATGGCGCATGGTCTCGGTGAACATGTTGCCGTCATCCGGCCGGTTCAGCGTGATGATGCCGAGCGGTCCGTCTTCCTCGTACAGGATCGTTTCGAATGTCATGGGTCGTATTTACTCCGGGTCGGTGCCGTAAAGGAATTTGTAGGTGCCGATGCGCAGATTGTTACCCGCGCCATTTTTTGCCAGGGCTTCTTTCGACAGGATTTTGTCGAAGGCCGCACGGACCAGCGGCGGTTCCGTGCCCTCCACGAACAGCGCCCAGTCGGCGATACGGTCCCTGGTCGGCCGCATCCGGCTTTCCTTCGTTTCCGGCGGTTCCGTCTGGTTTTCGGTTTCCACATAGGTGGCGCCGGTCACGCCGGGCTCCTTCAGGATCGCCTTCATGGCCCTGTTGCCCAGCCATCTGGCGAATTTCGGATCGGGCAATCCGCGCCCTTCGCGGCGCAGGGCGATGACGGTCGCGCCGTGGCCCCGGCCCACCTGGTGGCGAATCACGAATTCGGAGCGGATGATGTTCAGGAACGCCTTCATCATCTTCCGCGTTCCGGCGGTCGGGTTTTCCTGGGCTTTCTTGTAGAACGGGGCGTGCAGCACGCTCACGTCCTCCAGATCGTACAGCGCCATGTAGCGCGGCTTGCCGGATGCCGAAACGTTGCGGTAGCGGCGGCTGTTCAGGAAGCCCGGATTGTCGGCCCGCTCGTTGACATGTTCGCGATTGTACCATTCGTTGAATTCGGCTTCGAGGCCGGGATCCGAATCGGTCCATACCCCGAGCATGCCTTTCGCAACTGTCTTTGGCGCCACTGTTGTCGTCCCCCGTCTTGCGGTTATGCTGCGGGCAATCCCAGCATGCCGGTGGACGCCTGTCCAGCCATGCCGGGCCGCTGAACCGACAGGAGTATCGATATGGGACCGTTTCGCAGTTTTCTGTTCGCCCCGGGCAACCATCCGCGCAAGGTGGAGAAGGTGTTCGACTTCGGCGCGGATGCGGTCATCCTCGACCTGGAGGACGCGGTCGCGCGCTCGGAAAAGGTCGCGACCCGCGCCGTGCTCGTCGAAGCGCTGAAGAAAAACAACCCGACGCGCACCTATGTCCGGGTGAACGGGCATCATACGGAATTCTGCTATGGCGACCTCGTCGCGGTGGTCGGGCCGGGGCTGGCCGGTATCGTGCTGCCCATGGTCGAAAACCCGGCCCAGCTTCAGGCCGTGGACTGGCTGATCGGCAATCTGGAGCGGGAGCGGGGGCTCGAGCCCGGCGGCATCGACCTGATCCCCATCATCGAGACGGGCAAGGGCATGGCGGCGCTGGACGCCATCGCGGCCAGCAGCACGCGGGTGCGGCGCCTCGCCTTCGGCGCGGCGGATTATGCGCTCGACATGGGCTTCGAATGGACGACCGACGAACAGGAACTCAACGACGCCCGCGCTCGCTGCGTGCTGGCCTGCCGCGCGGGCGGGCTGGAACCGCCGCTGGACACGGTCTGGGCGCAGGTGCGCGACCTGGACGGGCTGCGCCGCTCGGCGGAACGGGCGCGCAGCTTCGGTTTCCAGGGCAAGATGTGCATCTACCCGCCGCAGGTCGCGGTGGTGCATGAGGTGTTCAGCCCCAGCGCCGCCCAGATCGCGCATGCAAGGAAGATCGTCGCCGCCTTCGCCGAAGCGGAAAAATCCGGCTCCGCCTCGATCCAGCTCGACGGCGAATTCATCGACTACCCCATCGTCTACAAGGCGCAGCGGGTGCTGGACGCGGCGGAAAAGATCGCGGGCGGGGCGAAATGACTGCGCTTTTGACGCATGAATGAAAGCGGGCGGTAAACGCCGAACCGTTACGGCGCGGCGCAATGCGTCCGCAGGAACCGGCGTACCACGGACAAGTTCCGGATGCGACGCGGCGGATATCGCGGCTCAAAAACGGAAAATGCGGAAGCCAGGCTGCTGGATAATCAGCCGGCTTCCGCATGTCATGCGCTATATGTCAGCGCTCGTTCCGGACGCAGCGTCCTACTGGTGCCACGTGAACTGCTGCGGTTTCCGGTCCGAGCTCTGCGAGATCAAGACGTTGACCAGCGCCGGGCCGTCGAAGGCCATCGCCTTGTCGAGCGCGGCCGGCAGGTCCTTCGGGTCCTCGACAAAGAAGCCCTTGCCGCCGAAATCCTCCATCATCTTGTCGTAGCGCGCGCCGTAGATCAGGGCGTTCGGCTTCATCTTCATCATCGGGTCGGCCGGGATTTCCGGTTCGCCCGGCCCGATTCCGCCATTGTTGAGCACCACGATCTTGGCCGGCAGGTTGTAGCGGACCAGCGTCTCCATCTCCATGCCGGAGAAGCCGATGGCCGAATCGCCCGAAAGGTGGATGACCGGCCGGTCCGGGTTCACGACGCAGGCGGCGATGGCATGGCCGAGGCCCACGCCCATGGTGCCGTAGGTGCCCGCGTTCAGGCAGGAGCGCGCGTCGGCAACCGGCAACTGGGTGAGCCCGATATCCATCGTGCGGGCGCCCTCGGCGCTCAGCACCGAGTTCCGCGGCATCCAGGCCGCCACGTCGCGCAGCGCCCGATAATAGTTCGCGGGCGCCTGGTCATCGTTAATCTGTGCCTCAAGCGACTTGACGTTCGACGCGATCTTGTCGCCCAGGGCCGAGCGCCACGGGGTATCCTTCGGGTAGAACCACTGCCGCCCCTCAAGGGCCTTGTTGATCTGGCCCATGATCGCCTTGCCGTCGCCGACAAGCGCCACTTCCGACGGCTTGTTATGCCCGATTTCCTCCGGCGAGATGTCCAACTGGATCACCTTGACGTCGGGCGCGAAGCGCGGCGCCAGGCCGAAGTGGAATATCCAGTTGAACCGCGCGCCCATCAGGAAGACCACGTCCGCCTGCTGCAGCGCGAGAGTCCGCGCCGCCGATGCGGCGAGCGGATGGTCGTCGGGGACGACGCCCTTGCCCATGGGGGAGCGTACGAACGGCAGCTGCGTGCGATCGATGAAGTCGCGCACCTCGTTCTCGGCGCGGGCCCAGGCCATGCCCTTCCCGACCAGGACGAGCGGCCGCTCGGCCTTTTCAAGCAGGTCCAGCGCGGCGTCGACGTTTTCGGTCGGCGCCGTCATGCGCGGCGGTTCCCCCACGCGCTCGACCTTGACGACATCGTCGAGGTCGCATTCACCGGTGATGATGTCGTCCGGCATGTCGAGGTAACAGGCGCCCGGCCGACCGAATGTCGCGTGCCGCGTCGCCATCTCGACGTAGTACGGGATGCGCCGGACGCTTTCGATGCCGTGCGCAAACTTGCAGAACGGGCTGGCGATCAGGACCTGGCGCTCCTCCTGGAACGCGCCCATGCCGCCGCGATAGGTTTCCGAGGCGCCGCCGATCAGGATCATCGGCCAGCAGTTCTGCTGGGCGTTCGCCAGCCCCGCCAGGCCGTGCACGACGCCCGGTCCCGTAACCACGATGCAGGCGCCCGGGCGGCCGGTCATGTAGCCATAGGCCTGCGCGGCGTAGGATGCCGCCTGCTCGTTGCGCATGCCCACGTATTTGACGCCTTCCTTCTGCGCCGCCTCCGCAATCGGGCCGACGGGAAAGCCGACGACGCCGAATAGATGGTCGATACCCTGTTGTTTGAGGCTCCTTGCTATAAGGTGCGCACCGGTGATTTTGGTCATGTTACTCATCCCCCTTATCTTGTTGCAATACTGTTTAGGTTAAAATATCAAATTAAATCAATGAAGTATGGGAAAATTCGGGAAAATCTGATCACGCTGCCTGTTCATTTTGCCGTCCGACTTCCCGAGTTTGGAGCCCGAATAACCTCCTAGTCAAGGCGGGGCACGCGATCCGCGACGCGATTCAGCGGACGGCCAGGCTTTGAGTGTGAAAAATTTCGGATTCGCCGTCGGCGCGAATGCGGCACGGGCCGGCGCCGGTCGAAAGCCGGCGGGTTAGATCACGCCGTCGGCCCGCAGGGCCGCCACGTCGTCTCCGGTCAGGCCCAGCAGCGATGTCAGCACCGCTTCGGTATGCGCGCCGATTTCAGGGCCCGGCCAGCGGATGCGGCCCGGATCTTCCGGAACGATGGGCACGATGCCTGTCTGCAAAACGGAGCCGAAATGCGGATCCGGCACGTCCTGCACCATGCCGCGATGGCGATATTGCGGGTCGGCGGCGCAATCGGCGACCGTGTAGACCTGGCAGCAGGGGATATCGGCCTCGGACAGTACCCTGTCCGCCTCGACGGCGGTCATCGTCGCGGTCCAGGCGCCGATCAGGTCGTCCAGCACCGTGCGGTTCCTTACCCGCGCCTGATTGCCGGTGAAATCCGGGTCATCGACCAGTTCCGGGCGGCCCATGGTCTTCGACAGCCGCGCGAAGAGCGGGTCCGAATTGGCGGCGACGAGGATCCATTTGCCGTCCGAGGTGGGATAGGCGTTGGTCGGGGCGGCGGTTTCGATGCCCGACCCCGCAGGCTGCTTGACGACGTCGAAGACGCTGTATTCCGGCAGCATGCCCTCGGTCATGCTGAACACCGCGTCCGTCAGCGCCACGTCCAGGCTGCGCGCCCGCCGGTCGCCGCCGGCACGGTCGCGCTGCCACAGCGCCGCCATGACGCCGAAGGCCGCGTAGAGCCCGGCGATGGAATCGCCGATGCTGACCCCGACCCGCACCGGCGGCAGGTCCGTGACGCCCGGCGGGTAGCCGGTCAGGTAGCGGATGCCGCCAATGGCCTCGCCGATCACGCCGAACGAGGCGCGGTCGCGATACGGCCCGTCCTGGCCGTAGCCGGATACATTGGCGATCACCAGGTCCGGCCGGTTCCGGCGCAGCACCTCCGGGCCGAGGCCCATGCGCTCCAGCTGCCCGGGGCGGAAATTTTCGACCACCGCATCGCACTGCCCCGCAAGGTCGACGACCAGTCCCCGCGCCTTTTCGTGTTTCAGGTTCAACGTGATGCAGCGCTTGTTGCGGGCATGCTGCGACCACCAGGGGGAATGCCCGTCGCGGTGATGGCCCCAGCTGCGGATCGGGTCGCCGGTCGGCGGCTCGATCTTGACGATATCCGCACCCATGTCGCCCAGCACCCGCGTGCAGAAGGGCGCGGCGATGAAATGGCCGATTTCCAGAACGCGCAACCCGGTCAGGGGGCCGTCGGACGGGGGTTCACTGTTCGCCATTGCGTGCTCCCTGGATCAGTATCAGCAGCGGATGCATGGCCATAATTCATGCGCGCGCGGACCGCAAGGGTACAGGGCGATTTCGTCAGGGCAATCGGGTGAACCCGATTGCCCTTTCATTTTCCTTCCCTCAAGCGCCGGGCGGGTGCTCCGCACCCTTGGCTTACGGTGCACGAGCACCGACGGCCGCTTGGCCTTGCCATTTTCGCTTCGCAAAAATGGAAACTGCCCTCCAAGCCGGCCGGATCGGGAAATATTTTCCTTCACCCGATTGCCCTGGCGATTTCGTCAGCTATTGTGCCGGATGGCGCCGATATCCGTGATGTCGTACCCGCCCATCGCGGCGGTCCGGTCCCGGAAGGCGGCCGATGGCAGAAAGCGCATCAGCGCCTGGATGCCCGGTTCGAAATAGTTCCGCCGCCGGACGACGAGATCGAAATTCTCCCAGGTGATCGGCGTATAGCCCAGCCCGTGCGTTTCCGCCACGGCGCGGGTCACGATGCCCCAGTCCGCCGCGCCGGCGCGGATCGCGAGCGCGAGGTCCTGGCCGGTCGCGGCGAGGCCGTCGGCGGTGTCGACCTGTTCGGGTTCGATGTCTTCGGCGGCGAGCAGCCGGTGCAGCAGCAACTGCGCCCCGGCGCCCGGCTGCCGGAACATGCCGCGGGCGCCCCCGCCGACGGCGTCGGACAGGGTTTCGATGCCGAGCGGGTTGCCCGGCGCGGTCGCCAGCCCCTGCTCGCGTTTGCAGAAGGCGATGACGACGCTGTCATGCAGGCCTGGCATGGCGCGCACCGCGTCGATATTGGCGGTGGAATCGTCGCCGGTGTCGCGATGCATGTGGATGGCGGCGATGGCGGTTTCGTCGCGGGCGAGGCGGCGCAGCCCGGCTTCGCTGCCTTCCGGCAGGCTGGCGAGGCCCGAGCCGGACTGGCGCACCGCCCATTCCAGCAGCGGGTCGGTCGATCCGCCCAGGATTGCCGGCGGGGCGGCGTCGGAATACCCGTCGGGCGAGGACAGGCCCAGTGCGACCCAGCGGTCCAGGGCGGCGCGCGGAAACAGCCACTTTCCCGTCACCTTCGAACAGGGGATGGCGCCTTCGGCAGCCAGTTCATAGACCTTGCGCGCCTTGATCCGGAGATATTCCCCCGCTTCCTCCGTCGTCAGGTATGAACCGTCATGCATATTTCTGCATTTTCCTGCATTAATTAAATTACTTGTGTTTATTGGACTTTAATTCGTAAATCAACGCAGAAAAACAGTGATTACATTCGATTTTTATCTATGTCCGATGGCGCCTTTTCGGCCGCGCTGGCCATGATCCTGTCTCTGGATCCCGAGTTTCTCGGGATTGTCGGCCTGTCGCTGCAGGTCTCGCTGGTCGCGGTGGCGATTGCCGCGATCATCGGCATGCCGGCGGGCGCGCTGCTGGCGATGAAGCGGTTTCCGGGCCGCGCGGCGGTCATCGTGGTCGTCAATGCGCTGATGGGCCTGCCGCCGGTTGTCGCGGGTCTGGCGGTTTACCTGATGCTGTCGCGATCCGGACCGCTGGGGTCGCTCGGTTTCCTGTTCACGCCGACGGCGATGATTGTCGCGCAGACCATCCTTGTGCTGCCCATCGTCA
Organism: Alphaproteobacteria bacterium; assembly: GCA_040905865.1. Lineage (NCBI taxonomy): Bacteria > Pseudomonadati > Pseudomonadota > Alphaproteobacteria > Alphaproteobacteria bacterium. The sequence continues at coordinate 58,832 of JBBDQU010000048.1, read as the reverse complement.
TCGCGCTGACCCGGCAGGTTATCGAGGATCTCTGGCTGGAATACCGGGACCACCTGACATCGCTCGGCCAGACCGGCCGGGCCGCCATTCCGACCCTGCTGTACGATGCGCGCTTCGCCCTGGCGGTCGCGCTGCTGGCGGGGTTTGGGCGCGCCTCGGCGGAAGTCGGCGCGGTCTTCATTGTCGGCGGCAATATCGCCGGGCATACGCGGACGATGACGACGGCGATCGCGCTGGAAACATCCAAGGGCGAACTCGTGGTGGCGCTGGGCCTCGGTATTGTCCTGCTGGCGCTGACCTTCCTGATCAACGTGTTCGTGTTCGGCGCCAGCCGCGTCGGCCGGCGTTACATGGGGCAGGCATGATGCGCGATACGCCGAGCATCCTGCCGCTCGTGGCGAATGGCCTGGTCTTCGAGGCCGAGGGCAGGCGGCTGCTGGACGGAATCGATATCGCCATACCGCGCGGCGAGCGGCTGGCGCTGGTCGGCCCGAACGGCGCCGGAAAGTCGCTGACGCTCCGGCTGCTGCACGGGCTGCTGAAGCCGGCTTCCGGTTCGGTCCAATGGTCGTTCGGCGACGGCTATATCGATGGCCGCAAACGTCATGCGCTGGTGTTTCAGAAGCCGGTCATGCTGCGGCGCTCGGTGCTGGCCAATATCGAACACGCGCTCGCGGCCGCGCATTTCCCGCGCCGGGGCCTGCGGGACCGCGCGCAGGCGGCGCTGGCGCGGTTCGGCCTCGGCGACCTGGCGCATCGTCCGGCCCGGGTGCTGTCGGGCGGCGAACAGCAGCGTCTGGCGATCACGCGGGCGGCCGCGCTGGAACCGGATCTGCTGTTCCTGGACGAGCCCACATCGGCGCTCGATCCCGGCGCGACGCGGCAGGTCGAGGCGATGCTGGACGAACTGCACGGTTCCGGCGTGACGCTGGCTTTTTCGACCCATGACCTGGGCCAGGCGCGGCGGATGGCCCGCCATGTCGCGGTCATGAACAAGGGCCGGATTATCGAATACGGACCCGCCGGGCAGGTGCTCGATGCGCCGCAATCGGCGGAAGCGCGGGCCTTCGTGGCGGGCGATCTGTTGTGGTGACCACAAGGGAGATCCTTGGATGAAAAAAGCAGGCGCCCTGCTTGCGATCGGGCTGTCGCTGGGGTTGACATCGGTGGCGCAGGCCGCGGACCGCTTCATTACCGTTGCATCGACCACATCGACGGAAAATTCGGGCCTGTTCAGGCACCTGCTGCCGCTGTTCACGGCGAAAACCGGGATCGAGGTGCGCGTCGTGGCGCAGGGCACCGGTCAGGCGCTCAGGACCGGCGCCAATGGCGATGCGGATGTCGTACTGGTCCATGCCCGCGCGGCGGAAGAGAAATTCGTCGCCGACGGCAACGGCGTCGCGCGTGTTCCGGTGATGTTCAACGATTTCGTCATCGTCGGCCCGGCGGCCGACCCGGCGGGAATCGCAGGCGGCAAGGATGTCGCCGCCGGCCTTCAGGCCATCGCCACGGCAAAGGCCCTGTTTGCGTCGCGCGGCGATGATTCCGGCACCCACAAGGCGGAATTGCGGTTGTGGAAGGCGGCGGGCATCGATCCGAAACAGGGCGGCGACTGGTACCGGGAGATGGGGTCGGGCATGGGCGCGACCCTGAACACGGCGGCGCAGCTTGGCGCCTATACCCTGTCCGACCGCGCCACCTGGATCGCCTTCAGGAACAAGGCGGATATGAAAATCGCGGTCGAAGGGGACCAGCGCCTGTTCAACCGGTACGGCGTGATCCTGGTCAATCCGGCGAAGCACCCGCATGTGAAGCAGGCGGACGGCCAGGCGTTCATCGACTGGCTGGCCGGCCCGGCGGGCCAGGAATCCATCGCGGCGTTCCAGGTCAACGGCCAGCAGCTGTTCTTCCCCAACGCGGACATGAAAGGCGTCTGACGCCATGACCCGGTCTGTCCTGTTGAAGGCGCTGTAAATCGGTAACCGGGATTTTGCGTCAGGCGCCGGCGGCCTGCCCGGAAAGCCGGACCCGGTTTCGCCCGGCGTTCTTGGCCTGATACATTGCCGTGTCCGCCGACTTCATCAGATCATCGATATTGTCGCCGTTAATCGGGTATATCGCGACGCCGATGCTGGCGCCGGTCACGATGGGTTCGCCCGATGTGTCGACCGTAATCTGCAACGAACCGCATATGCGGTCGGCCAGCATCTGGGCTTCCTCATCGTTTATCACCCTGGCGGCAACGGCGAATTCGTCGCCGCCAAGCCGCGCGACCATGTCGGTTTCGCGAATGCATTGCCCGATGCGTTCGGCAACCTGGATGAGCAGGTTGTCGCCCCGTTCGTGGCCCATCACGTCATTGACCAGCTTGAACTTGTCGAGGTCGATGAAAAGTACGGCAATCGTGCAATCCGGCGGTTCCGGTGAACACAGGACCGCCTCAAGATACTCAAAGAAGTAACGGCGATTGGGAAGCTGCGTCAGAACGTCGTGCCGGGCCAGGTAATCGCTGCGCTTCTGGTTTTCCTCGACCAGTTGCTTCTGCGTATTCAGTTCTTCCGCCAGGAAATTCGCATGCGCGGCCTGTTCCTCCATCAGGTCCCGGTTATACCGGAGTTCACTGATCAACCGCTCCCGCTCCTCCTCGGCCGACTTGCGGTTGGTGATGTCGCGAATGATGCCCATGAAATAGCGTCCGTCGGGCAATTCAATCGAACTGACGGCGATGTCGACCGGAAAATCGGAACCATCCTTGCGTCGTGCGCTCAGTTCCCGCACGGCGCCGCGAATTTTCAGTTCGGTTCCTTGGGCGTTGCGCAGGTAATTATCGTGACGCCGGGCATTCTCGTCGTCCATCAGCATGGAAATATTGTGGCCGATCAACTCCGATTCGGAATAGCCGAAACAGGCTTCCATTACCGGGTTGGCGACGATGATTTCGCCATTCGGCTTGATCAGCGTGATGCCATCGACGGCGTTTTCGAGCACTTTTTCCAGGTAAATGCCCTGACTGGTCAATTCGCGATCCTTCTCCTCGAATTGCCGGGAAACAATAGACGCGATCAGGGTCAGTTGCGTGACGACAAAGGCGACGCTGCCGATGACAATTGCCATGCTGTGATGGCTGAGCGCCATATTCGAGGCCATGACGTGCGATTCGCCGGGCGTGTAATAGGTGGCCGCCATTCCCGTATAGTGCATCGAGGCGATGGACGCCCCCATCAGTACCGAACCGAAGGACTTGACCGCGAGGGAGCGGGCGGCATAGCCGTATTGAAGCATGCGCAAGGACAGCGACGAGAGGACAACGGCAACGACAATCGATACGGCGAATATCAGCGGGTCATATTTGATGCTCGCCGCCATGCGCATTGCGGACATGCCCATGTAATGCATGACGCCGATACCCGCGCCCAGGATCACGCCGCCACAGATTATTCGCGGGAGGTTTCCCGTCCCTTTGCTGACGATGCTCTTGGCAAGGCCGCTCGCGACGACCGCGGCCGCCGCCGAAAGAATGGTCAATGTGACGTCATACCGGACCGCCATGTCCATTTCGACCGCCAGCATGGCGATAAAATGCATCGACCAGATGCCGCCGCCGAGGGTAACCGCACCGGTGGCGAGCCATGCGAATCGGCTGATCCGGTTGCTTGCGGCGTTTAACCGGTCGAACGTGTCGAACGCGCAGTAGGCGGCGAGGATCGCGATGACGATGGACAGGGCTACCAGCCGGTAGTCGTAATCATACGCCATCGCTGTGCGAAGTTCGGACTGTTCGGCGATGAACCATTCGCGAAGCATTCAAACCTGACTCTATGCGCTCGCTGTCGTTTGGCGGTTTCACGACGGAAAAGGTCGCAAAGGGGTCTTTGACAGCGGCAAGGTTAATGCGGTGGCTTTTTTAATTTTACGAATTAGCGATTATTGTCGCAGGAATTGGTTAACGAAGCCTTTGCGCCGATAATTGCCGCTTAAAAGAGCGCGGTCCGCGGGTTGAACCCGCCGGTCCGCCGCCGGATGCGCCATTCGAAGCATTCGTCGCCGTAATCCATGCGCCGCAGGACTTCCAGCACGAGGAAGCGGTTATGGGCCATCAGCGCGCCCTGCCACAGCCCGTTCCAGCCCTCGAAGGCGCAGTCGTGCAGGTTCGCCCGGCCGCGCATGACGCGCCAGCCGAATTGCCGCACCAGCATCGCGTCGCCGGCGGATTCCACCTCGGCCCGGTCGCCCTGCGCTTCGGCCATGGCGGCGAGATACGCCGCGAAATCCGCTTCCGTGTCGCCGCTCAGGCCCAGCAGCGCGCGGGTTTCGTCATAGAACTGCATCCCGATCAGCTTGCCCGTGATGCTGGCGTAATGGGTCGCGTCCGCCGGGCCGTAGATCGCGGCGGATTCGCCCAGCAGGGCGCGGGTGAAGTTCATCGAATAGTTCCGGTTGGCCTTCCGCAGCCGCTCTTCCGGCCAGTCGGCCGCATCGAAACCGGGTGCGGCGTCGGGGTCGAAGGGCGGCGGCGTTTCGCCGGGCGAAAAGACCAGCCGTTCCTCCGGGGAAAGATCGCGGTCGTATTCGCGGAAATATCCGGCGAGCCCGTGCTGGCCGTCCATGGTCTGCGCCGTGCAGACGAAGCCGAGCCGGGGATTGCCCAGCGCGACGCCGTTATGCCCGTACCAGCCGCGCAGCAGGGCGCGGGATACGGAACCCGGCACGCCGCAGATCGCCGCGCCGTCATAGACCCAGCGCGGCGGCACGAACCGGACCCAGGCCTTGCGGTCCGATTCATACATGTATTCGACCTTCACCCCGGCGACCCGGTTGGACAGGTAGTGGTATTGCGCCGCCTTGACCGCATCGGACAGCCCGTCCAGCCCCAGCTTCGTCAGCCCCGGCAGGAACAGGTCCAGATGCTGGCGGCGGAACACGGCGAACCACAGATCCTCGGCCTCCCGCGCGCCGCCGCGCGTCGCAACGGTCAGGATGAAGCCGGTGATATAGGCGTGGTACAGTGTCGCGACCGCTTCCCAGCCGCGCACGGTCCGGTCGTCCATGCAATCAGTCTTTCATGACCTTGCGCAGGACGTGGCGACGGTTGGTGGTGTGCGGGCGAACCTCGGTCGGCCAGCGCCCGGTTTCCCCCGCCTTCGCCCAGGCGTCGGACATCAGCACATCGGGGCTGTCGATTTCATAGATCGCCTGGTAGGTCGGCTCGCCTTCCATGACCATCGTCTTTTTCTCGCCACCCAGCATCATGGTCAGCGGCGCCATCTTCGCCCGGGTGACGGACACCACGCCCGGCACGCCGCCCAGCAGGGGAACATGCTCGGTATCGTAGACTTCGTTGAACAGGTCCTCCTTGTCCGCCGCCACGTCCATGCTGACGATGAACAGATAGTTTCCGCTGATGGGCATGCCCTGCCTCCCCTGATTGATGTTGCCCGGAATGTCCTCGCCGTGATGAGAAAGGGCCGGGCGGCAATTGTCAATTCCGGGCGCAGTTTGCGCTGTTTACGCTGTTCAAACGGGCCGGGTCGGTAATCGGTCGCGGACGGGTGACAAAACCGCGCCAACAGGGGATATTCCCCGCAACGGCGCTGTCCCCAACGGATGGCGAAAACCATAACCCTTGAACAGGCAGGATATCATGGCGCTTCCCCTTCTTCCCACGACCGTTGTCGGCAGCTATGTGCAGCCCGACTGGCTGGTTGACCGCAACAACCTGAAAGGGCGGCTGCCGCCGCGCATCCGGGCGAAGGAAATCTGGCGCGTGCCGGAAGAATTCCTGACGGCGGCGCAGGACGACGCGACCGTGGTGGCGATCCGCGACATGGAGCGCGCCGGGGTGGACATCATCACCGATGGCGAGATCCGCCGGGAAAGCTATTCCAACCGCTTCGCCACCGCGCTGGGCGGCATCGATATCGACAATTACGGCACGGCGCTGGACCGCACGGGCGAAGCCAATCCTGTGCCGCGCATCGCCGGACCGATCCGCCGCGACGGGCCGATCGAGGTTCGGGACGTCGAATTCCTGCGCGCCAATACCGACCGGCAGATCAAGATCACGATCCCCGGTCCCTTCACCATGACCCAGCAGGCGCAGAACGATTACTATCCCGACGGCGAGGCGGCGGCGATGGGCTATGCCGAAGCCGTGAACGAAGAGATCAAGGCGCTGTATGCGGCCGGCGCCGATATCGTGCAACTCGACGAACCCTATATGCAGGCGCGGCCCGATGTGGCGCGCGGCTATGCGATCAGGGCGATCAACCGGGCGCTGGAAGGCGTGACCCGGACCACGGCGCTGCATATCTGTTTCGGCTACGCGCATGTGGTCCATGAAGGCAAGAACGACGGCTACAAGTTCCTGACCGAACTGGAGGAATGCGTTGTCGACCAGGTCTCCATCGAGGCCGCGCAGCCGAAGCTCGACCTGTCGATCCTCGACGGGCTGCCGTCGAAAACGATCATGGTCGGGGTGATAGACATGGGCGATCCCAACGTGGAAACGGCGGATATGGTGGCCGGTCGGGTGCGCAACGCGCTGAAGCACGTTCCGGCGGAGCGGCTTATCATCGCGCCGGATTGCGGCATGAAATACCTCGACCGCGCCACGGCCTTCGGCAAGCTGAAGGCGATGGTCGACGGCACGAAGATCGTGCGCCGGGAAATCGCCGGCTGACCGGCAGGCGAAAGGATAACACGACATGGCGCTCCCCCTCCTTCCCACCACCGTCGTCGGCAGCTATGCGCAGCCGGACTGGCTGGTGAACCGTGAAATTCTGATGGGCCGCGGCCCGGCCCGCATCCGGGCGCACGATATCTGGCGCGTGCCGGAGGAATTCCTCGACGACGCCCAGGACGATGCGACCGTCGTTGCGATCCGCGACATGGAACGGGCCGGCGTGGACATCATCACCGATGGCGAAATCCGCCGGGAAAGCTATTCCAACCGCTTCGCCACCGCGCTGGGCGGTATCGATATCGAAAACTTCGCCATCGTGGCCGGACGCTCCGACAAGCCGAGCCAGGTGCCGCGCATCACCGGGCGGATCCGCCGGGTGGCGCCGGTCGAGGTCCGCGATGTCGAATTCCTGCGGGCCAACACGGACCGGACGATCAAGATCACGATCCCCGGCCCCTTTACCATGACCCAGCAGGCGCAGAACGATTATTACCCGGATGCGGAATCGGCGGCGATGGATTACGCCGCCGCGGTGAACGAGGAAATCAGGGCGCTGTATGCCGCCGGCGCCGATATCGTGCAACTGGACGAACCCTACATGCAGGCAAATCCCGACGAGGCGCGCAAATACGCGGTCAGGGCGATCAACCGGGCGCTGGACGGCGTGACCGGCACGACGGCGCTGCATATCTGTTTCGGCTACGCCCATACGATCACGACGGAAAAGACCGGCGGCTACAATTTCCTGGCCGAGCTGGAGGATTGCAGCGTGCAGCAGGTTTCCGTGGAGGCGGCCCAGCCAAGGCTGGACCTGTCCATCCTGTCCGTCCTGCCGTCGAAGAAGCTGATCGTCGGCGTGATCGACATGGGCGACCCGGATATCGAGACGGCGGAAATCGTCGCGGACCGGGTGCGCAACGCGGTGGCGCACGCGCCCGCCGAACGGCTGGTCATCGCGCCGGACTGCGGCATGAAATACCTCGACCGCGCCACGGCCTTCGGCAAGCTGAAGGCGATGGTCGACGGCACGAGGATCGTGCGCCGCGAACTGGCCGGGTAGGCCGATCAGGCGCCTTCGCGATCCCAGAAGCGCAGGCTGTTGCAGGTCTCGACGAACGAATTCGCCTTCGCCGTGTTGTCGAATGGCATGAAGCCGTCGTCCAGGTCCTCCGGCAACCCGGCTTTCTTGAACAATTGCCGCGCCGGTTCGGTGAACAGGACGAACTTGTAGTGGGCGAATGCGTCGGCCACGAAGTCGCGGGCGGCGGGTTCCGGTAACAGATCGCCGATACCGTCCCGGGAAGGGAGGATCGCAACCGCGTCGTACAGGACGGACGGGCCGCCATCCAGCTTTTCATCGCCCTCGACGGTGCTGCCGTCGGACGCGGTAACGCCGCCGACGGTCGGGGCAATGATGTCCATACCGGCGCCCGCGCCTTCCAGGGCCTGCTCCAGCGCGGCCAGTAAACCGGCATCCACGCCGTCGGTGACAAGAACACCGATCTTCCGTCCCCTGAATGACGTTTTGTCGTCCTTCTGGATGCTGAGGGCCGGTGACGGTTCCATATCCTGCTTCGTCGGGCTAGCGGCACTGGCGGCTTTCGGCATTTCCTTGAGCCCCAGCCCGTCGGCAACGCCCCTGGCGAGGCTGCTGTCTATATTCAACAGGTGCGAGACCATGCGAGAGCGGATGGCCGGGCTGTTGACCTTGCTCAGCTCGAAGACCAGCGCGTCGACGATGTGCTCCTGCTCGACCGGAGTCTGGCTGATGAAGAACTGCCGGGCCTGGCTGTAATGATCGTTGAAGGACTCTGAACGCACGCGCTCCCTGGCGCCGGACTCCTCCGCGGGATAGGAGGTGAAACCATTGTCCGGCGATTCGCGCGGACCGCCTTCCGCGCCGCCCCAGCTGTTCGGCTCGTAATTTGCCCGGCCTTTCGGGTTATGAATGGCCATATGACCGTCCTGCTGGAACAGGTGGAAGGGGCACTTTGGCGCGTTGACGGGGATATGGGTGAAATTCGGGCTGCCGAGCCGTTTGAGCTGTGTATCGAGGTAGGAGAAATTCCGTCCCTGGAGCAGCGGGTCGTTGCTGAAATCAATTCCCGGCACGATATTCTGCGTGCAGAACGCGACCTGTTCGGTTTCGGCGAAAAAATTGTCGACAAGCCGGTCGAGGACGAGCCGTCCGACAATCTCGACCGGGACCAGTTCCTCGGGGATCAGTTTGGTGGCGTCCAGCACGTCGAAATCGAAGCTTTCGGCGAACGCTTCGTCGAAAACCTGCAGGCCCAGCTCCCATTCGGGGAAGTTGCCGGACTCGATGGCGTGCCATAAGTCCCGGCGATGGTAGTCCGGATCCGCGCCATTGATCTTGACGGCTTCGTTCCAGACAACCGACTGCATGCCGAGTTTCGGTTTCCAGTGGAATTTCACGAATTTCGATTCGCCCTGCGCATTCACCATTCGGAACGTATGGACACCGAACCCTTCCATAAACCGGAACGACCGGGGAATGGCGCGGTCCGACATGATCCACATCACCATGTGCATCGATTCGGGCATGAGCGAGATGAAATCCCAGAAGTTGTCGTGCGCTGTCTGCGCCTGCGGAAATGCGCGATCGGGTTCCGGCTTGGCCGCATGGATCAGGTCCGGAAACTTGATCGCGTCCTGGATGAAGAAAACCGGAATATTGTTGCCGACGATGTCCCAGTTACCCTGCTTTGTGTAGAGCTTCACCGCGAAACCCCGCACATCCCGCGCCAGATCCGCCGAGCCTTTGCTGCCGGCGACAGTCGAGAACCTTACAAAGGCGGGCGTTCTTTCTCCCTCGCGTTGGAAGATATCCGCGGCGGTGAGTCGGTTGAGGGACTGATAATTTTCAAAATAGCCGTGCGCGCCATAGCCGCGGGCGTGGACCACGCGCTCGGGAATACGTTCGTGATCGAAATGGAACAGCTTTTCCCGGAAATGAAAATCTTCCATGGCCATCGGGCCACGGCGTCCGATCTTGAGCGAATTCTGGTCGTCGCTCACCGGCGTGCCCTGCTGTGTCGTCAGGACAGGAGCGTCGCCGCCTGCGGTCTGATGGACTTCGCCGCCGTTGCCTGTCTGTACGGCCGTGTCGCCGAATGTCGGGGATTTGGTTTTCGATCCGCGTGCCTTCGCCATGAAACTGCTCCCGGTTGTGCTGCGATACGCACTTAACGCTGCGCCGGGCGACGGGTTCCGCCAATTCCAGGCGGGCGCAAGGCCGTGCGTTTCGAACCGGAAGATCAGGCGGCCTGTTTCAGCAGCCTGCTAAACGGAATCGGCCTCGGACGTCGGCTTTCCCAAGGGCGAGGCCGGGGTATGTCTCGTTACCGTCGCGATCAGGCGATCGACAAAATCCGCGAGCACCTGCATGCCCATGACCGACAGGGCGGCAGAACCCGCCAGCATGCCCGGCCAGACCGGATACTCGACCGCGCCGAAACGTATCTGATTCCGTACGGTGGCGTAGATCGCCTCGCTCCAGGCCTGCCATGTCATCAGGCAGAAGAACACCAGGACCAGGAGCAACACGACGGCTTCCAATGGCAACAGTATGCGCGTGGGCAGCCGGTCGATGAACAGGCTTAGACGCAAGTGCCCCTTCAGGAGCTGCGTATACGAAAGCAGAGCGAAGAAGATGAACGCCATGAGCATTTCGACCAGTTCGACGACGCCTAGAAACGAATGGCCGAAAACATAACGACCAAACACCTCGGCCAGCATCGCAATCGTGATGACGATGATGCTCAGCGAACCAAGAGCGCCCATGAATACGCTGAGCCGCCCGATTACCCATTGCACCTGCCGTAGCACTTTTCCAACCGCTTCCATTTCCGATCCTCTCAACCCAGACTGGCGCCCATCGGTGTTGCCACTGCCACGAAGCCATAGGCTGCAATAATTCTTCAATAAGATAAATCAGAAAGATAAATCAGATAGTGTTTAACCTAAACATTGAATCGCGCGATCGGCGCACGCGCGCGAGGCCCTGGCGGGTTCCTCGCGCGCGTGGCTGATGCTTAGTCCGGCCGTCCGATAGCCGCAGACACGGGATCGATGTAGTCCGTGGATTTCGGCTCGTTCTCGGCGATGAGTTCCCGGAACCGATCGAAGAACTCCTGGGCAGGAACGCCACGTTCCTCGCGTGAGTCGATCGCCTGCTTCCAGACCGTATCGCGGACCATTTTCGTTGCTTTCTCCCGTTCTTCCTTGGACCAGCGCATGATCGTCATTTTCGATTCTTCTATCGCCTTCGCCCGCTCGCGGTTCAGCTGCGCAAGATCGGCGATGTAAACGTCCTTCACCAGCTCGGAGAAAGTATCCAGGAGCAGGCTCTGCGTCTTTTCGTTCAGACCGGTGAAGCGGGGCTTGTTCATCACGATGGCGTTGGCGGCATAAAGTCCACCGCCATAGTCGATGACGTAGTCGGACACCTCATGCAGGGACCACGGCGGAATGAGGCTGGCCGGCAATCCCGAGTAGGCGTCGATCACCCGACGCTCCATGGAGGCGTAGATATCCGGCGCCGGCAGTGCGACAGGAACCGCACCAAGGGTATCCAGCGCCTGATTGATCAGGCCGAAAGCGCGAATGCGCTTGCCCTTGAGGTCTTCGATGTTCCGCAAGGGTTCACGGCTGCCCAGGATCGTGGGGTCTCCCGCCAGGCCCGTGAGCAGGACGAGATTGTTTTTGTCGTATTCCTCCTTCATCCCGTCGAATTCACCGTAAATCTGCAGCAGGCTGGCCAGCAGCGCCTGCGAATTGTTGGTGAGGAAGGGCAGATCCAGCAGTGTTGTCATCGGCAGCTGGGAGGGAAAATATCCCACGGCCAGATAGCTGATGTCCGAGATCCCGCGGGACGCTCCGTCGAGAAGATCCAGGGTTTTGAGAAGCGCCTGGTCCCGGTATGCATCGAACGTGACGCGGTTACCGGAACGCTTGGTAACTTCGTCCATCCATTTCTGGATGAATAGTTCGCGGGCATGGCTCGCTGGCAGATAGCCGGCATAGCGGAGCTTCACTTCGTCGTATTCATCCGAAGCCTGGGCGACGTTCACGATACCGACGCCCGAGATCAGGGCAGACATCGCGACCGCGATCAACCCTCGTTTCCAACGATCAGGTTTGGTCATGGCATGCTTCCTCCTCTAATTCTGTTCTGTTTTTTTCTCCACCCTGAAAACCTACACCGTTCCCGGCGAGGCTGTCGAATCCGGCGTTCGCCAAACGCATTTCCCGCTTTCGACAATAGCGTCCCCCCCGGTAAAAACTGTTGCGGGTGCAAGCTTGGGCGGCTTAACCTCGAAAACGAACCTCGTCTTGAGAGGCGATGAAAAAGGGACGGTCGGTATCCTCTGGCGGAATCGGTCGATTCTGGAGAATGGTGCGGAGAGGGAGGGAAGCGAATGGATCCGACGTTAATCGGTATTCTGGGGCTGGGACTGCTGTTGTTGCTGCTATCTGTTGGCGTACACATTGCCTTCGCCCTCGGAGTATCCGCTTTTACCGGCTTGTGGTTCCTCCTGCCGCCGCAGGCGGCGCTCAGCGCACTCTGGATAACGCCATGGGGATTCGCGTCGTCGCACGCGCTGAGCGTGGTCGTCCTGTTTGTGCTGACGGGGTATCTGGCCTTTGCGTCAGGGATCACCGCAAATGCCTTCGAAGTCGGTTACAAACTGTTCGGGCGCTTTCCGGGCGGGCTGGCCCTCGCCACGGTATACGGATCGGCGGCCTTCGCCGCGACCACCGGATCCAGCGTGGCCACCGTCGGCACCATGGGCCGGGTGGCAATTCCGGAGATGGAGCGTTACGGCTATGATCGCGGACTGGCCGCCGGATGCGTGGCGGCGGCGGGCACGCTTGGAACGCTGATCCCGCCGAGCGTCCTGCTCGTCCTCTACGGGATCCTCGCCGAAGCATCGATCGGCCAACTGCTGATCGCCGGTATTATTCCAGGCATCCTGTCAGCGGTTATATACGGCTGCATGATTGCCGTGCGGGTGATTTTGAATCCCGAACTCGCGCCACCCGCTCCGCCGACACCCTGGCGGGACGCCGTGCGGAGCCTGCCGAAGATGAGCGGCGTGTTCGTGCTGTTCTTTGCTATGATCGGCGGTATTTTCCTTGGAATCTTCACGCCCTCGGAGGCCGGGGCGGTCGGGGTGCTGGTTGCTTCCCTCGGCGTGCTGCACCGCTTCTACAAACACCGGGTAATGGGCGTGCTGCGGCGGATGGGCCTCCCGACCAAGGTGCCGGCCGGCGTCATGCGGGTGATCGGCGACCCGGAAGGCGTGGATCCGACCGCCGGCGCGGCGTTTCGGCAGGCGATCGGCGAAACCACCCGTGTCGCCGGGATGATTCTTGCCATCCTGATCGGCGCGGCGCTGTTCTCGCAGTTCGTTTCCCTCAGCCGGATTCCCTACAACTTCTCGGAAATGCTCAGCGCGCTGGATCAGCCGGGCTGGGTGATTCTGTTGCTGATATTGCTGATGTACATTCCCCTCGGAATGTTCCTCAACCCGCTGTCGGTGATGATCATCACCGTTCCCATCACGCTCCCCGTCATTATCGAACTCGGCCATTCCCCGATCTGGTATGGCATCATCGTCATCAAGATGATGGAGGTGGCGGCCATTACGCCGCCGGTCGGTCTCAACGTGTATGTCGCAAAAGCGGTTGCGCCGCACATCCCCATGGAAGTCATCTTCAAGGGGATATTCTGGTTTTTCATCATGGACCTTATCACCATCGCTATTCTGGTGATATTTCCGGACATCATCCTCTTCCTGCCGAATCTCATGTTCTGACGAGAGCGGGTGCCGCGGCGGAAGGTCAACCTGTCGAACGCCTAACCCGCGGGCGCCGCCTTGTGCATCCGGCGGGCGGCCAGCATCAGGACGGTCGCCGCGGCCATAAATCCCACGGTGGCGTAGATCATCGTATCCAGCCCGATATCCGCGTCCATGGCCCAGCCCATCAGCGGCGGGCCGAAGGCGGAACCGAAGACGCTGAGCGTGGTCGCCAGACTCTTGATCGCGCCGATATGGCGGGAGCCGCAGCGTTCCGCCCACATCGCCGGAACGACGGTCTGGCGGATGCCGGACGCGAAACCGGAAATCGCCAGGTAGCCCCAGGCCCAGGCGGGGTGGTCGAACCAGGCGAGGGTCAGCATCCCCACGGCCAGCGGCGCCAGGATCAGCGGCAGCAGGCGGATCGCGCCGATCCGGTCGACCAGCGGTCCCATGGTGATCGACACCACGACCATGACGGCGGCGAAGACGGTATACCCCGCGGTGACCCAGGTCGGCGACCAGCCCTTCATGTCGGCGATGGTCAACTGGTGGAAGAACAGCGCCGTATCGATGACCGACGCCGCCATGACCCCCGGTATTATCAGCCAGAAGAACGGATCGCGCAGGAACTGCGACACCGATTTATGCGTTTCGGCGCGCGGCGCGGTCCCGGTTTCGGATTTGACGGCTTCCGGATCGAACAGCCGGTTCTCGACATTGCCCGCCAGCAGCCAGGCGACGAGCGGCAGCATCACGGCGGCGGCGAATACCGCGCAGATGAGGTAGGTTTCGCGCCAGCCGATGGCGACAATACCGATGACGGCGGCCAGCGGCATGATCGCCCGCGCCACGGGATGGCCCAGCAGCGCCAGCGCGATGGCCTTGCCCCGGTTATGCCGGAAATATTTCACCATGCCGGTGATGGCGGTGTGGCTGGCGAGGCCCTGTCCCGCCTGGCGCAACAGGAAAATCACGACGATCAGGAACCAGCCGGCCGGCGCCGCGGCGGCGACAAGGCAGGCGACCGTCAGCCCCGCGCAGACCAGCATCGCATAGGCGCGCAGCGAAATCCGGTCGATCCAGCGCCCGGTAAACGGCAGCAGCGCGGCGGACATCAGCGTTCCCGCCATATAGATCGTGCCCCATTCCGCGTGGCTGAGCCCGAATTCGGCCTCGACCGACGGCCCGAACACGCCGATGAAATGGGTCTGCCCGAAGCAGGACCCGAAGGTCATCAGCAGCCCGAACGCCAGAAACCGGCGGTTTTCCACCGCAAACCGGACATAGCCCGGCGCTGCGACCGTATCGGTCAAAGTCTCTTCCCTATGCAGGTTGGCCGCATGGCGGATGCATGCGCGGGACGGATTATAACGGTAATTCCGGCACCCGTCATGTTCGCGGCGCAGGGGGGCGGCGGAATCGGTCGAATACTGCGCGTGAACCGAAGATGGCAAGCCGGAAAGGGCGAAGTTTGTCCTGAAATACGCCTGGCACGGAAATATTAATACTTGTTAATATATGAACGCCTGCGGCGTGTATTTCTGAATTCAACAATAATCTGAAGCAATGCATGGAGGCTGTCGGATTTCTTTACATTGCCGGATGCGGGCGTCCGCTTTGACGTGGCCAGATAAGTATTTGATATCGTTCGGTGAAAATTAGAAATGAGGGCATTTTTCCCGAATTTGATGAAACCCCGTGTCGGTATTCTTTACAGAATTTGCAAAAACCCGAATTTGAGAAACTCAAACATCACGCCATTACAAAGACTTGCCCATTGGGCACGAATGTTGCATAATATTCGATATGAATATTCAGGTAATCGTATTTAGTTAATGTAGTGGAGTCTTTTCCTGATGGATATACGAAATAAAGCAATCGGCGGGATGATCGGCATCGGTATTTTCGCCGCAGCCATGTCATCGGCGCACGCTATTCCCAGCACGGTGGCGGGAACCGTTATTTCGAACGGGTCAGTGACATTGGGCGTCATCAATATGTTCGATGTTTCTTCGGATTCGGCCCAGGGAGCAATTGAATTTTCGCTCGCAGGCGTATCGAATCCCGTGTCATCCGCACTTCTTCAGGTTTTCGATTTAAGTTCGGCGACAAGTTTTCCCGGGAATACGCTCGTGAATATTTTCGGATATACGGGCGATGGCGCGCTGTCGTTTGCCGGTGATTTTGACGCTGGCGGCGCGACGTCAATTGGTTCCTTCACGTTCGTTGACGGACAGGTGGCGCCTTTTGAGGTCGATGTCACGGCTTTTGTAAACTCTCTCATTGGAACCGCGGGTTTTGCCGGGTTCAATCTGCGGTTGGGGGAAACTTCTGAATTTGTCGACCTGCAGGGGCAGAACGGCAGCCCGGATACCAACCCGCAACTGATCCTGACGGCGGATAACGGCAATATTGACGAAGTGAGCGAACCCGGGACTGTGGCGCTGCTCGGTATAGGATTGCTTGGAATCTGCGCCGCAACGCGGGGCCGAAAGCGCAAGCCTGCCTGAAACCCGTCGCTTTTACGATAACTCTATGGTTCCAGATCCTATCGGAACAGATTCAGGATCGCCTGTTCGCTTTGCGCGGCGAGGGACAGTGAATTAAGCCCCAGTTGCTCTCGTGTCTCCAGGGACAGCAGGTTGGCGCTTTCCTCATTGAGGTCGGCCAGGGTCAGTTTCCCGGCGCCGGCCTGCAGGGTATTGGTGAGATCCTCTGTAAAGTTGAGCCGGGTCTGCAGGACCGTGGAATTCGAGCCGAGCGTCGCCGCGGTGGTGCGCAATGTGGTAATGGCGTCGTTGACCTGTGTGATCGCGATGTTGATGAAGGTATCGATGGCGAAACTGGCGATTGACGCCCCGATGTTCAGGCCGGTCGTGGATGAATCGATGCCGCTGACGGTCAGCGAACTGGAGCCGTCTTCATTGAAACTGACGGCCAGGTTGTCCGGCGCATTGGAAATCAGGTTCGTGCCGCCAAAGCTGGCATCGTTGGACAGGGCGTTGATCTGAACGCGCAGCGCATCGAACTGCTGCGCCAGCGCGGCGCGTTCGTCAGTATCGCTGGTCGCCTTCGCCGTTAACGCAATACCCTTCGCCTGCTCCACCAGCGCCGTGATCGCCTCGATACCGTTGGTGGCGGCGGCGAGCGTGCTGATTCCCTGGTCGATATTGTCCTTCAGGCCCAGCAGGTCGTCGGCGCGGTTGGTCAGGCTGCGGGCGGCGAAGAAGGCGGCGGCGTCGTCCAGCGCCGAGCCGACCTTCAGCCCGGACGCCAGCCTTTCCTGCGTCCGGTCCGAGAGCTCGCTCGTGCGGCTCAGGGTCAGGAGGTTCGACCTGATGCCGGCGCTGAGAGTGATCCGTTCCGCCATGCCTGTCTGTTATCCGCAAAACGTGTTTCCCGGCCGTCGCCGACTGACGACCGGGCCGGTTCTTCGGTACAGGAGTATGCAATTCACATGCCGTATCGGTTCCGGAAAATACAATTTGGAAACAATGGATTACGTCGGACGCGGCGGATTTTGAAGCGATGGTTTCGGCAGGATTCTCCTGACCCGGCATGAACTTGCCCGCCTTCGGGACAGAATTGACCGGGCGGGCGCGTTGGCCGATGATCCTCCCCATTCGGGAGGGGCATTGACATGACGGCATTCGAACGGCGGCGCATCGGCCGCACCGGCGTCACCGTGAGCGCGATGGGCTTCGGCGGGGTCGGGCTGGGACAGCGCGTTGGGACAATCGGCGAGGCGCAGGCGGACGCCACCGTGCACGCCGCCTATGCGGCGGACATCCGCTATTTCGACACCTCGCCCTGGTACGGGCACGGGCTGAGCGAGCACCGCACCGGCCATGTGCTGCGCACCCTGCCGCGCGACGATTTCGTGCTGTCCACCAAGGTCGGCCGCATCTTCCACCGCCCGGAAAACCCCGCGACGTTCAGCACGGGCCAGTGGCGGGGCGGCCTGCCCTTCGACTACCGGCGCGACTATACCGCCGCCGGCGTGCAGCGGTCCTACGAGGACAGCCTGCTGCGGCTCGGCATGAACCGGGTCGACATGCTGTTCGTGCACGATATCGACCAGCGGCACATGGGGCCGGAGAACAGTTACGGCGGGGTCGGCGGCATCGAGGGCGCGTTCTGGCAACTGGAATGCGGCGGCGGCTGGCGGCGCCTGTCGGACATGCGCGCCTCGGGCGAGATCGGCGCCATCGGCTTCGGCTGCAACTACGCGAACATGATCCCGCGCTTCCTCGAACGCTTCGACCCGGATGTGTTCCTGGTCGCGATGCCCTATACGCTGCTCGACCAGGATGCGCTCGACGAGGCGTTTCCCATGTGCCAGGAACGCGGCATCAGCATCGTCATCGGCTCCGTCTTTTCCTCGGGCATCCTCGCCACCGGCATCCGCGACGACGCCGTCTACGGCTATAACGCGCCGCCCCCGGCGGTGGTGGAAAAGGTGCGGGCGATAACGGCGGTCTGCGCCCGCCACGGCACGACCGTCCAGGCGGCGGCGCTGCAATTCCCGCTACTGCATCCCGTCGTCGCGGCGATCATCCCCGGCGCGATGGCGCCGGGCCAGGTGACCGAAAACGTGTCCCGTCTCGGCGAACCGGTGCCGCGGGACTGCTGGAACGAACTCAAATCCGAAGGATTGCTGCGCAGGGATGCGCCAACCGGGCAAGGGAGACCCAATTAATGCAGAACTTCACCTTCACCATCGACGATCTGGGCTTTCACGGGCAGGACCTGTCCCGGCCGGAATGCGTCTGCTGCCTGGAATCGGGTGTGGTCGTCGTCTCCAACGGTTCGGGCGGCGTGTCGCGCATCGATCCGGACGGGACAACCCGGCACATCACCGCGCCCGACGGGTCGCACAAGCCGATGACCAACGGCTTCGCCATCACGCGGAAGGGCGACTTCCTGCTCGCCGATCTCAGCGCCGAGGGCGGCGTGTGGAAGCTCCAGGCGGACGGGACCTGTACGCCCTTCATCACGGAAGTCGACGGCGAAACGCTGCCATCGACGAATTTCGTCGGCGTCGATGCGAAAAACCGCGTCTGGGCCACGGTCAGCACCCGCCACAGCCCGCGCACGCTGGCCTACCGCAAGCATATCGCCGACGGCTATATCGTCCTGTCGGACGAACGCGGCACGCGCATCGTCGCGGACGGGGTGGGTTATACCAACGAGGCCATCGTCAACCCGGCCGGCGATTTCCTGGTGGTCAACGAAACCATGGCGCGGCGCACCAGCCGGTTCCGCATCCGCGATGACGGTTCGCTGGGCCCGCGCGAAACGGTCACCGAATACGGCGCGGGCGTCTATCCGGACGGGCTCGCCTTCGACGAGGAAGGCGCGTTCTGGATGACCAGCGTGCTGTCCAACCGCCTGATCCGCGTCACCCCCGATGGCGGCCAGACGCTGGTGTTCGAGGACAGCGACCCCGACATGCTGGCGGTCTGCGAGGCGGCCTACCAGGGCGGCAGCCTCGGCCCCGAACACATGGGCAAGGTGGTCTCGAAACTGGCGAAAAGCATCTCCTCCATCGCTTTCGGCGGCCCTGACCGGCGCACCGGCTATCTCGGCAACCTGCTGGACAACCGCATCTACACGTTCAAAAGCCCGGTCGCGGGGGCGGCGCCGTCGCACTGGAAGGTGACGGTCTGAGAAAGGCCGGGCGCCGCTAATCGTCAGTCCGCGGCGTAATCCAGTTCGTTGCCCCAGCGGTTGCGGATCGCCGATTCCACCGCCGCCGGCTGCATGTTGCCCATCATCGTCCCGGTGGTTCGCGTGTCGTAGTCCGGGCCGCCGATCAGTTCCTCGACCGTTTCCGGAGTCCGGACGACCAGCCCGTTCTCGCCCCACGGCGCGTAATGTTCGTCGCGGGTCGGGCCGAACAGGCCGACGGTCGGCTGTCCGGTCGCCGCCGAAAGATGCATCATGGCTGAATCGTTGCCGACGAACAGCCGGCATCGTTTCAGGGCCGCATAGGTCGACAGGATATCGAGGCCCATGCCGTCGACGATGCGGGATTCGCCGAAGGCATCGACGAGCGGTTGCGCAAACGCCCGCTCCTGGGCCGCGCCGACGAGCAGGATCCGCGCCCCCCCGGCAATGCCGCCGGGACCGGTAAGCCGCTGCGCCAGCGCGACGAAGCGGTCGGCCGGCCATATCTTGCCCTTCCAGCTTGCGCCCGGCGCCAGCGCGAGCAGGTTCCGCTCGCTGCCGAGTAAGTCCCGGGCGGCCTGCTCATGCCGGTCTGCCGTCCAGATGGTCGGCGCCAGCGGCGGCAGGGCCAGCGTGCTCGAAATAAGTTCGACGCGATGAATCGGCGCGCGGCTTTTCGGCAGGGTGTATTTTTCCCCGGCCCGGAGGACATAAGGCAAAGCCGTACGCCGCAGATCCACAATCACGCGCCAGCGCCGCCCCGCGGCCGAACGCCAGAATTCAAGCCAGTGCCGCGCGTATCGCTTCTTGCGCAGCACATGGAGGTTTTCGAGCCCCGGCGCCGCCTCGAACACTTTGGCGGCCGGCGCGCCGCAGGCGATCCGCACCGGCTCGCCGGGATAGTGCGCCATGAGATGCTGCAGCAGCCCCGTCGACAGAATCGCGTCGCCGATATGGGTGGAGGTGACGAACAGGATCCCCGTCGGTTTGCGGATCATGCGGGTTTCCGCGCTCGCCGCCGCGACCAGGGTGTGTCCTCGGGAATGTCCGGACCCGGCAATGTATCGATCCTCCGCTTCAGGGATGCCTGCCGGTCGTTGGTACGGCAAACGGAACGCCCCGGCAAGCGGCTGTCCGGTGTTCGGGGGCATAATACGCGGCGGCGGGCCTTTATACTTTGCAGCGTCGGTACGGAGTTAGGGAATGCCGGGCAGGACAAGGCCGGGGTTATGGGCATGCCAGCATATTTGATATAATTCATATATTTAGTAAATATGGCACTTTAGTTTTGCAATTTAAAATGGAAATAAGGTTATTGGCGCCAGCCTTAAATGGAGGATGCCGTGTCAGATCAATTTTCAAACATCCTTAAAAACATTATTGATAAACCGATTGAAGTGTATTCATTTGGGACGATTTTGTGGCAATGGAACGGTTTTACTTTTCGCGATGAAGCTGCGGCACTTCGTGAGCGAAAAAACATTTTAAGGGAATTTGGAGAGAATTTAATGAAATTGCAACTGAAAACGGTTGCAATTTCCAGCCCTGATGCCATACTACTTTTGAGAAACAGGACGGGCGTGGCGGTATGAGTCGGCGCGACAAGCTGGTTGCCCGACTGAAGGGCAGGCCGAAAGACTTCACCTGGGACGAACTCGTCAGGCTGCTTGAGGGTCTCGACTATACCGAGGCCGTGACGGGCAGGACAGGCGGGTCCCGGAGGCGCTTTGTCCATGCCGCCGCGCCCGCCATGGCGTTGCACAAGCCGCACCCCGGCAACATCGTCAGGATGTACGTCATTGATGACGTGTTGCGGGTGCTGACCGAGGAGGGGCTGATATGAGCACGATGCTGGAATATAAAGGGTATCTCGGATCGGTCGAATACAGCGACGAGGATGAGGTGCTGCACGGACGGCTTGAGTTCATCCGTGACCTGGTGACCTACGAAGGCGAAGACGCGAAAGGCATCAAGGCGGCGTTCCGGGAGGCCGTGGAAGATTATCTCGCGCTATGCGAGGCCGAGGACCGCAAGCCCGATGTGCCGCTGAAAGGCAGCTTCAACGTGCGCCCCGGTCGCGACCTGCACCGCCGCGCCATGCTTTACGCCAGGCGCCGGGGCATCAACCTCAACACCGTCGTCAGCGACGCGCTGCGCCGGTATCTTGAACGCGATGAGCATGCGGCGTGACCCTTATTACACTTGGGCGGTCAGGAAATCGGTGACAGAAATCGGTGACAGTGCACTATTTTTGGTGCATGGAAATAAAAAGTGCACTGTCACTGATTTACCTGTGAGATATCCGGGTTAGGCAATTACTCTTCCGGTAGCCCGAGTTTGGCGAGTTGTACGCCCATACGGTCAAGAACCTGCGGTGAGAAGACCATCGCGTCCTTGAAATGCTTGACCGTCAAGCCCGGATAGGCCGCCAAAATCACCTCAAAGGACTTCCGCGCTTCCCGTTCCCTGCCGGCGCCCAAAAGCGCTGGCGCTAGATTGCGGTGGATCCAATGGGCGTTATGCCGTTCGTCGAGCGCCCGCTGGAACATATCGGCAGCCGCATTGTCGTCTCCGGCCACCTGCAGCGCCGAGGCGATGCCTACATAATTATTGAAGTTCATCGGATCCACCGGGCTGAGCCGCAGCGCCCTGTAGAAATAGGTCTGCGCTTTTTCCGGCCGGTCGGAGTAAGTCTCTAGCCAGCCCAGTCGGCTGTAGGCCCAAGCGGCGTTAGGATCGAGCACAACGGCCCGTTCTAGCAGAATCCGGGCGGTGCCGTAATTTCTCGTAAATGTGTGGACTGTGCCCAGGACGGTAAGTATTAGCGGGTCTTCGGTGGAGATGTTTGCCGCCCGCTCGGCGAGAGACAGTGCCTGCACCTTGGCCGCATTGATGTCGTCGACCCAGTTGTAAACTGAAGTCTGCGCATGGCACCAAGCGGCTAGAGCGAGCGCCAGAGGGTAGTCCGGATCGATCTCCAGGGCCTTGTTGAGCAGGTAAAGTGCTTTGGTTGCCTCGTCCTTTTCCAACGCCCAGACATGGCCGAAGGCGCGCATTGCATAGTCGTAGGCACCCAAATCCTGCGGCGGCTTCCGCCGCGCGCGTCCGATTTCCGCCAGTCGGATGGATGGCTGCAGGGCGCCAGCTACCTGTTCGGTGATCTGGTCCTGCAGATCGAAAATGTCGTCGAGTAGACCGTCGTATTTTTCAGCCCAGATGTGCGTACCGCCTTCGGTTTCGATGAGCTGAATGGTTAACCGGATCCGACCGCCAGCCCGCTGGACGCTGCCCTCCAGTAAATAGGCAACACCGAGGTCACGCCCGATCTCGCGTACGTTTTTCGCCTGCCCTTTATAGACGAAGGCCGAGTTGCGGGCGATAACAAAGAAGGCGCCGATACGGCTCAGCGCGGCAGTCAGCGCCTCCACTACGCCGTCCGCGAAATATTCCTGCTCGGGATCCCCGGACATATTGTCGAAGGGTAGGACGGCAATGGACGGTTTGTCGGGCAATGGCGGAGCAGCGTAGGCAGGAGATTTTGCGCCTGGTTGCTCGGCCACGTTGGAAGCCGCGGGCGACCATTGCCACACGCGAACCGGCCGCGAGATATTTTTTACCTCTTGCTCACCCAGATCAATGAATGATGCGTCGATACGATCCCTAATCTGTTCATATGTGCCGCCGGAGATACAAATACCGCCCGGCAGCGACATCATTTCCAGCCGTGCGGCGATGTTCACGCCATCGCCCTGAATATCGTCGCCGTCGATCACCACGTCGCCAAGGTTGACTCCGACACGGAATTCGATCCGCTCTTCCGCCGCCTGAGCGGCATTACGGTCGGCGATCGCATGTTGTATTTCGATGGCGGCACGAACGGCGTCCACGACGCTCGAGAATTCCGCCAGCATGCCATCCCCCATCAATTTGACGATCCGGCCATGATGTTCGGCGATCTTCGGGTTAATCAGGCTCGCGCGCAATGCCTGCAGGGCCGCGAGTGTTCCTTCCTCATCCGCCCTGATAAGGCGCGAGTAGCCGACTACATCGGTGGCAAGAATTGCGGCGAGACGGCGTTCCAATGAGTTCCTCCGTTTCAGGAAGCTTAGCAGCGATCAAGCTGGCAATCCATGCGCCAGTGATGGTTCGCGAAACCCGAACGCCGCGCCCGCCGCACTCGACCAAACGGGCGTGCAAAAACGTCCCCCCTTTTTTCCAGCCGCCGATCGCCAAACTCTCCCAACGTCATCTCGCTCATCCCGACCTCCGAAGATCATAGAACCAGCAAAACGAATCAAAACCTGCGTATCAATTCAAGAAATCTTCCGCCGTATACAGCCGCCACCTCAAAGCCGAAAATACTCCGGCCGTCCCGTCGGCCATGAGTCGCCCCAGAGCTGCTGGCCGCCGTCCACCGTCAGCACCTCGCCGGTGACGAACTTGCCGGAGGGGGCCGCCAGGTAGACGCAGGCTTCGGCGATGTCCTGGGCGTCGCCGACATGGCGCATCGGGTTGGCCTCGCTGAAGGTCGCGCTGCCCTCCGGCGGGTAGACGGCGAAGCCCTCGGTCTCGTTGCAGCCGGGTGCCACGCAGTTGACGCGGATGTTCAGCGGCGCCCATTCGATGGCGACGCTTTTCGACAGGTACACCACGCCCGCCCGCGCGGCGCAGGTATGGGCGATGCCCGGCATGCCGCGCCAGATATCGGCGACGATATTGACGATGCAGCCGGGTTTGGCCGCGTCGCGCCAGCGTTGCGCCGCCGCCTGCATCATGTACCAGCTGCCGTTCAGGTTGGTGTCGATCACCGCGTTCCAGCCCTTCACCGAATAGTCGATGGCCGGCTGCGGGAACTGCCCGCCCGCGTTGTTGACCAGCACGTCCAGCCCGCCATGCCGTTCCGCCACCGCGTCCATCAGGTCCGATACCGCCTGCGGGTCGCGGATGGTCATGGGGTGGGTCGAGATATCGGCGCCGATGCGGTCGAACAGCGGCTTCACCGCGTCCAGCTTTTCCGGGTTGCGGCCGCAGATCGCGACCGACGCGCCGAGCCGCGCGAACAGCGCCGCCGTCGCCTTGCCGAGCCCGCTGCCGCCGCCCGATACCAGCGCCACCTTTCCCTTGAACAGGTCCGGCGCGAATACCGTCGGCTGGGTGATCAATTCGTCGTCGGTGAACCCGAACTTCTGTTGCTCGCTCATAAACAATCGCCTTTGTGCTGTCGTAAGTCCTAGGATGCTCCGCTACTCAACCAGTCCCGGGAAGGAAAGACAATGGAGTTCGGGTTTACCGACGAACAGCAGGCGATCCGGGACACCGCCCGCCGCTTCGCCCGCGAGAAACTGGCGCCGGACTACCGCGCGCGCGCGGAAAACGGCGCGATCGACCGGGCGCTGGTGCGGGAAATGGGATCGCTGGGGCTGATCGCCGGCGACCTGCCGGAGGAATATGGCGGTTTCGGGCTGGACAGCACGAGCATCGGCATCGTGGTGGAGGAGATCTGTTACGCCGACCTGAATGTCGGCTATGTGCAGGTGCTGGGATCGCTCAACGGCCGGATCATCGGCGCGCATGCCCGCCCGGCGCTGGCGCGCGAATGGATCCCGCGCATCGTCGCCGGGGAAACGCTGGTCGCGCTGGCGCTGACCGAACCGCGCGGCGGGTCGGACGCCGCCCATCTGCGGCTCCGCGCCGAACGCGACGGCGGCGAATATGTGCTGAACGGCGAGAAGACCTCCATTTCCCTGTCCGGCCAGGCCGACCTTGCCGTGGTCTTCGCCCGCACCGGCGCGCCGGAGGACGGGGCGCGCGGCGTCAGCGCCTTCCTCGTGCCGCTCGATTCGCCGGGCGTTTCCCGCACGCGATTCGACGACCTGGGCTCGGAGGCGGTGGGCCGCGGCGCGCTGCATTTCGACAATGTGCGGGTCGCGGCGGACATGATGCTGGGCGAGGAGGGCGGCGGGTTCCGGCAGGTGATGAACGGGTTCGACTACAGCCGCGCGCTGATCGGGTTGCAATGCCTTGCCGCCGCGCGCGCCTCGCTGGACGAAACCTGGCCGCATGTGGCGGAACGCGAGGCCTTCGGCCGCCCGCTGGCGCAGTACCAGGGAGTCAGTTTCCCGCTGGCGGAGGGCGAGGCGCATTACAAATCCGTGCGGCTGCTGTGCTACGAAACCCTGTGGCGGCGCGACGCGGGACAGCCCCATACCGGCGAGGCGGCGATGGCCAAATGGCTCGGCCCGAAGACCGCGCTGGAGATCATCCATCAATGCCTGCTGACCCATGGCCATGCGGGCTATTCCCGCGACCTGCCGCACCAGCAGCGGCTGCGCGACGTGATCGGGCTGGAAATCGGCGACGGCACCGCGCAGATCATGAAACTGATCGTGGCGCGGGAAAAGATCGGCCGCATTGCCGTGCAGTACGGATGATCGTAGCATTCCGCCACCATAGATATGCGCCACCGCGCCAGAGACATGCGCGAATGCGCCAGCCTGGGAGGGACAGAGCATGAAAGCCGGAGAAGTCATTGCCGAAATCCTGAAACGCGAAGGGGTCGAAATCCTGTTCGCCTATCCGGTCAACCATATCATCGACTTCGCGGCGCGGGCCGATATCCGCCCCGTCATCGTGCGCCAGGAACGTATCGGGCTGCACATGGCCGACGCGCTGGCGCGGCTGTCCAGCGGGCGCAAGGTGGGCGTCTTCGCCATGCAGCACGGCCCGGGGGCGGAAAACGCCTTTGGCGGCGTGGCGCAGGCCTGGGGCGAGTCGGCCCCGGTGCTGGTCATCCCCCAGGGCTATGCTCGCAAGCTGGCGCATGTGTCGCCGAACTTCAATTCGGTGCTCAATTTCAAGCATGTCACCAAGTCGTCGGAGCCGATCATCAACGCGCAGTCGATCCCCGACGTGATGCGCCGCGCCTTCACCCAGATCCGCAACGGCCGGCCCGGCCCGGCGCTGGTGGAGATGCCGGGCGACGTATTCGCCGAGGAATTCCAGGGCGAACTGGACTACACGCCGGTGCACCGCACCAGGGTCGGGCCGGATCCCGCCGCTGTGGCGGAGGTGGCCGACGTGCTGGCCAGTGCCAGGAACCTCGTCATCTATGCCGGGCAGGGGGTGCATTACGCGGAAGCCTGGGACCAGTTGAAGGCGCTGGCCGAACTGCTGGGCGCGCCCGTGACCTCCAGCCTGGGGGGCAAGAGCGCCTTTCCCGAAAACCACCCGCTTTCGCTGGGTTCCGGCGGACGGGCGATCTCAAAGCAGCTTCGCGTCTTCCTCGACAAGGCGGACGTGATCTTCGGCATCGGCTGCAGCTTCACCCAGACCAATTTCGGCGTCGACATGCCGAAGGGCAAGACCATCGTACATTCGACCCTGGACCCCGCCGACCTGGACAAGGACGTGGTGTCGAAACATGCGCTGGTCGGCGATGCGGGGCTGGTGCTGGACGCGCTGCTGCCGGCGCTGAAGGAGAAGCTGGGCGGCACGGCGCGCGATGCGGGCCCCGTCGCGGCGGAGATCGCGTCGATCAAGGAGGGCTGGCTCGCGGAATGGATGCCGAAGCTGACCTCGGACGAGGCGCCGCTGTCGCCCTACCGGGTGCTGTGGGATCTCGCCAACACGGTCGACCGGCCGAACACGATCATCACCCATGACGCGGGTTCGCCGCGCGACCAGCTGTCGCCCTTCTGGGAATCGGTCACCCCGCTGTCCTATATCGGCTGGGGCAAGACGACCCAGCTCGGCTACGGGCTCGGCCTCGCCATGGGGGCGAAGCTGGCGAAGCCGGACAGGCTGTGCATCAACGTCTGGGGCGACGCCGCCATCGGCTTTACAGGCATGGATTTCGAGACGGCGGTGCGCGAGCGCATCCCGATCCTGTCGATCCTGCTGAACAATTTCTCCATGGCGATCGAACTGCCGATCATGAAGGATTCGACGGACAAGTACCGATCCACCGACATTTCCGGCGACTACGCCGCCATGGCCCGCGCCTTCGGCGGCTATGGCGAACGGGTGACGACGCCGGAAGAGATCGTCCCCGCGATCAGGCGAGGCATCGCCGAGACCGAGGCCGGCCGGCCGGCGTTGCTCGAATTCATCACCAGCAAGGAAATCTCGATTTCCAGCTACTGACCTGTCAGTATTCCGGTGAGAGGAAGGGCCCGGATAAGGCGGCGCGGCAAACGGCGCATCGATCATTGCCGGCAGCACATCACATTCGCATGGCTGCTGGATCGCCACAGGCGATGTCCGTAAACCACGATCTGCGCGGGACATAAACATACTTAGCACCTAAAATCACCACATTTACGCCATAAATTCTACCGAGGGTCTTTCCCTTCTGCGCGACACCGTACCCGCCGGGGACAGGCAGGGCTATGCGGGTACCTGTCGCACTGTCAATAAGAAGGGGGAAATTTCATGGCAGAACTATGGGTCGGCCCGGGAGAATCGTTTTCCACGCTGAGTGGTGCGGTCGGGGCCAGTCAGGATGGCGATACGATCTTCATCCGCGCGGGCGTCTATGCGAACGACTTTGCGACGATCAATCATCCGCTCAGCATCATTGGCGTCGGCGGCATGGCGCATCTGACCGCATCCACCGAGATCAGCAACGGCAAGGCGATCCTGGTAACAAACGCGGACACGGTCATTGAGAACCTGGAGTTTTCGGGCGCGGCGGTCGCAGATCGCAACGGTGCGGGAATCCGCCAGCAGTCGGGCGATCTGACGGTGCGCGACAGTTATTTTCACAACAACGAGAACGGCATCCTGTCCGCCTCGAATTCGACCAGCCAAATCGCCATCGAAAATTCCACGTTCGACCGGAACGGCAATGGGACCAACTCCACCCATCACCTGTATATCGGCCGCGTCGAATCGCTGACGGTAACCGACAGTACCTTCACGGAAGCCCGCGACGTTACCCATATCCAGAGCCGCGCCTTCAGCACGACAGTGGCCAATTCCACCTTCGACGATACCGGGGGAACGGCGAGTTACCTGATCAACCTGCCCAATGCGGGCGAGGGAGTCATCACCGGTAACACACTGGTCTACAGCGAGACAGCGGGGAACCGCGTCGCAATAAACTACGGCACTGCTTCGCTGAAGCATCCGGGGTCGATTACCGTCGAGGACAACATCCTGATCAACAATTTTGATCCGGGCAAGGTCGTCAACGGTGTCCGCAATGCGACGGATCACGAAGCCTTCGTCACTGATAATATCCTGGTCCGCTTCGACAATGCGGTCATCGGCAATGCGACGCAGTTCGGCAACCAGATGCTGGAGGCCGAAATCACCGGCGATTCGGGCGCCAATATCCTGACCGGCACGGCAGCGGATGAACTGATCGACGGACGCGCTGGCGACGATACGATCTCCGGTGGCGGCGGTAACGACATTCTGGTCGGCGGCGCAGGCAACGACACGTTCGTCATCGGCGCGGATAACGGTCACGATACCGTTTACGGCTTTATTGCCGGTGCCGGAACCGAAGACCGTTTCGACCTGTCGGCGCGCTCCGACGTCGCGAGTTTTTCGTCACTGCTCGACGTAACCTCGGATGACGGTACGGATACAACCATTGCCTTCGCCAATGGTGACCGGCTGTCGCTGGCAAATATCCTTGTAGCGGAACTCCATCCAGAGGACTTCATATTCGACGGTACTGCTCCGCCGCCACCGGTGAGTGAGCCTGCGCCGCCGCCGGTGAGTGGGGGCGAACTGCTGTCGGAAACGTTCGACGACGGGAACCTGGCGGGCTGGACGGTCATGGATCAGGGCGATGTGCGGGGGCCGTCATCCTGGTCGGTGATCGACCAGGAGGCGGTGCAGAAATCGAACATCCACAACATACAACTTCCGAGGGGAACCGGCCGCGAGGGCACGATGCTGGTCTGGAACGATGCATCGGCCCAGTCCTGGCAGGATTATACCGTCGAGACGACGATGCGTTCGACGGATAATGACGGCATCGGACTGGCGTTTTATTTCCAGGACACGGACAACTATTACAAGGTCGATTTCGACCATGAGCGTTCCTTCAGCACGCTGTTCCAGGTGAAGGACGGGGTTGAAACGACGCTGGCGACGACCGCCGGTCCGGGATTTGTCGTCGGCGAGGAGACGCAGCTGTCGGTATCCGTATCCGGCGACGGGATCACGGTGTCGCGCAATGGCGAGGACGTGTTCGGCGGCCCCGTGACGGGCGGGTCCCTGGCGGGCGGAACGGTCGCGCTGTACTCCTGGGGCAATAGAGGCGCCCATTACGACGATGTTGTGGTCACGTCGCTCAATGACTTGCCGCCGGTGAGTGAGGCTCCGCCGCCGGTGAGTGAGCCTGCGCCGCCGCCGGTGAGTGAGCCTACTCCGCCGCCGGGAAGTGGGGGCGAACTGCTGTCGGAAACGTTCGACGACGGGAACCTGGCGGGCTGGACGGTCATGGATCAGGGCGATGTGCGGGGGCCGTCATCCTGGTCGGTGATCGACCAGGAGGCGGTGCAGAAATCGAACATCCACAACATACAACTTCCGAGGGGAACCGGCCGCGAGGGCACGATGCTGGTCTGGAACGATGCATCGGCCCAGTCCTGGCAGGATTATACCGTCGAGACGACGATGCGTTCGACGGATAATGACGGCATCGGACTGGCGTTTTATTTCCAGGACACGGACAACTATTACAAGGTCGATTTCGACCATGAGCGTTCCTTCAGCACGCTGTTCCAGGTGAAGGACGGGGTTGAAACGACGCTGGCGACGACCGCCGGTCCGGGATTTGTCGTCGGCGAGGAGACGCAGCTGTCGGTATCCGTATCCGGCGACGGGATCACGGTGTCGCGCAATGGCGAGGACGTGTTCGGCGGCCCCGTGACGGGCGGGTCCCTGGCGGGCGGAACGGTCGCGCTGTACTCCTGGGGCAATAGAGGCGCCCATTACGACGATGTTGTGGTCACGAGTAACCAGGTCGCCACGAGCGCCGATCTGCACGTCGCTGGTCAGTTCGGCGTCACCTCGGAAGGGACTGTGGATATGGCCGCATCGGACCTGTCGTCCGCCTCAACCGGAAGCACGGTCAATACGGCCAGTGCTGAAGCCTCCCCTGTTGCCTCGACGACAGCGGACACCGAAGCGCATGAAGTACCCGGTGGCGACGGTTATTCCGCCTACGACACCGGTAGCCCCCGCGATGCCGCTTTTGCGAATGCCGTTGCCGAATCGGCCTGAGGACATATCACTGATGGCATATCAGGATTAAACGGAACCTCGACCGGTTCCCTTTAATCCTGTGAAGGTGCTTTGTCTTCAACAAGACACATCAGATTCACGTGTTTGATTGGATCGCCAGAGGCGATTCCAGTCAAACACGATCTGATCTGATAGCGGGCGATGATGATGACGGAATCGTGAAATTGAAACGTAACGCCTTTTGCAACGGAAACGGAATCTCCCTATAATCGGGACCGACGTCTTCAACGTGACTTGTCCATGTTTTGAGGGAGTTACGCCATTGCCCCGCAGACTGCTTCGGTCCCTGTTTTACGGTGTCGCGATCACCCTGTTCGTCATCCGGGCCGTTGCGGCCGATGGCATGGTCCTTGGCCTGTCGGCCGAGGTCGACGAGCTGGAACTGTATAAATCGAGTACTGACGACAAGCCGGCACTGGTCCTGACGGCGGATGAACTGGCATTTCCGGCCGCCATCCTGGCCGTGTCCGATAACGGCATGTTCAAGATACCGCACAAAGGCGCGGAATACTGGGTCATCACCGACGACGTGCGGTCCAGCGTGGAGCGACGCGTGGATACCTCATGCGATCCGAAGATGGCGGGAAGCATTGTCGCGCACGGTAAACGCGGCGCGGGGGAGGGATGTCAATGATACTGAAGCAGACCGCTGCTGTATTGGCGCTATGCCTGGGTTTTGGCCAGGGCGCCGCGGCACAGGGTTTTTTCGACAACCTGAAAGGGGCGCTGGGCGGCGACCAGAAGCCGGCGCAGGATGCAACCTATCTTGACCGGCTTACCGCCAGTCGCCCCGGTTGCGGCGGCAACGGGCAGACCAGCTACCTGAATGCGTCGGTCGAGCAGGGGCTTGGCGTCGTCGCGGAAAAGGAAATTTCCGCCTACCTCCAGGGCATCGCCGCGAAGCTGCTGCGGCATTCGCCCTATCCCGCCTGCCAGGTCACGGTCTATGTGACGCCGCATGACGCCGCGCAGGCCGTGGCGCTGGCCGATGGCGGAATCCTGATCGCGCTGGGCTTCCTGCGGAACCTGAAGAACGAGGACGAAGTCGCGGCGCTTCTGGCGCATGAACTGTCGCATATCCTGATGGACCATCATTCCAGCGACAGCATGGTCGAATCGCAGGATGGTTTCCTCAAGGGGCTGGAGGCGGCGAATGCATCGGGCGGCATGCTGCTGGGCCTTGTCGATCCGAACTTGAAGAAAAGCGTCGATGCGACGCTCTCGGTCGGCGACGCGCTGTACAATGTCAGCGAAAGCATGATAGCCCCGGCCTGGACCGTGGCCCAGGAAGACGAAGCCGACCTGCTGGGCACGGACCTGCTGGTCGCGGCCGGGTACAACCCGCGCGCCATGGCGTCGGTGATGGACATCATCCAGGCGCAGGAAGCAAACGCGGCGGCGGTCGACGCGGAACGCGACAGGCTGTACCAGCAGCGCGTTACCGGCTCGCTGATGGATGCGGTGACAACCACTAACCCGAACGATACGACATCGATTGTCGGCGCGGTCGCGGGGCTGACCTCGGCGCTGGTGTCCGGCGCGGACAAGAAGACCCATCGCCCCGCCGCCGAACGCAAGGCGGACGTGCTGGCCTATATCAAGCAGTTTCACAGCCAGCACCGGCGTCGCGCCTTTGCCGCCGAGCCATGGGAAACGCGGATGAACGCCGGTGAAAGCGGGCAGATGTTCGCGCAGTACCGGGCGGCGGCGTCCGCGCGGCGGGCGGTCTTTACCGGCGGCGATCTGAATGCCGCGGCGGAGGATGCGCGGAAGGGCGTTGCCGGCGCGTTTTCAAATGACGCCTATCCGCGCCTGGCCTATTCGGAGGTCCGGCTCAAGCAGGGCGCGCATGACAAGGCGCTGGAGAACCTGGAACTCGCGATGGGCGCCGGCAACGCGCCATGGCATGTCTATCGCAGCTATGCGGACATGCAACTGGCGACAGGCAATGCCGGTAAGGCGACGGAAACGGTTGAAAGCGCCGACCGGAAGTTCGGCCGTCCGCTCGGGATCGCGCCCTACGCCATCAAGGTATACCGGTCAGCGAATAATTCGGAAAAGGTCAATTATTATATGGAACGCTGCCGGAACGGCGGGTCGCGGGCGCATATCAAGGTTTGTGAAACCGCGGCGGGGCTGGAACCCGAAACGGGTTCCGGTCAATCCGGTGGCGGTGCAACGGGCGTGCGCGGCTTTTTCGGCGGGATTATTTCCGGCGGTGCGGCGGGGTCCTCTTCGAGTTTTGACCCCCTGAGCACCGATAACCCCAGTCCGGATTAGCGCGTAACGCTATTTGGATTCCGCAACGTAGACACCTGTCCAGTCCGTGCCTGGCGGCGATATCTCGTACGCGGCTATCCGTTCCTCATACAGGTCGTACAGCGTGTCGAGGCGCCATTCAGCGCGCGCCAGATCCCGGCATTTGCTTGCGTGCTGCCGCGCGGCGGTCCACTGCTGCGCACGATACGCCGCCAGCAGCGCGGCTTGCGCCGTCTCCAGGTTCCGGAAATCGTCGTCCTCGCGCAGCGTCCTGTCGCCCAGCAGGGCATGGACATGAACCGCCGCGGCCCGACCCTTCACGGCAATCATGTCCAGTTCCAGCGCCGCGAATTCCGGCGCGGCGGCGCGGGTGTCCTCGCCGATCAGGATATCCACGCCATAGGTCTTCGACTGCCCCTCCAGGCGCGATGACAGGTTCACCGCATCGCCCAGCACCGAATAATCGAAACGCTGCTCCGAGCCCATATTGCCGACGATGCAGTTTCCCGTATTGAGCCCGACCCCGGCCCTGATCGTGATAGGGGCCTCGTTCTCCGCCGCGGTATTGGACAGCCGCTCGTTCAATGCCTTCAGGGCGTCCTGCATGGCCAGTGCTGACTGGCAGGCATGGGCGGCATGCACGGGATCGTCCAGCGGCGCGTTCCAGAACGCCATGATGCAGTCGCCCATATACTTGTCGATTGTGCCGCCCCGGTTCAAAATCTCGTTGCTCATCGGCGTCAGGAACCGGTTGATCAGCTGTGTCAGCCCTTCCGGATTTTGCCCGAAACGTTCCGATATCGCGGTAAAGCCGCGGATGTCGCAGAACAGGAAGGTCATATTGCGCCGTTCGCCGCCCAGGGTCAGTCGGTCCGGGTTCTCCGCCAGCAGTTCGACGATGGCCGGGGCGACGTAATGGCCGAAGGCGCTGCGGACGGCGCTGCGTTCGCGCCGCAGCTCCAGGACCAGCAGGAACCGGTCCAGCGCCGCGGCGCTCAGCAGGGTCGCGGCCGGCAGGACGGGGTCGAACAGCATCCGGTGCCCGGCGAATGCGAACCAGGCGAACAGGCCAAGCGCGCCGGAAGCGACAACGGCAATGATCCAGGGCGGCGGCCATGTCCGGCCCAGCCCTACGGCCAGCAGGAGCAGCAGACCGACCGCCAGGGTTACGGCGAACTCCGCCTCGCGTCCCCAGTCCGGCCGCTCCAGAAAGTCCCGGGACAGAATCTGTTCGGTGAACTGCGCATGGGTTTCCATGCCCGGAACCCACTGGTCCAGCGGGGTCAGGCGCAGGTCGTGCAATCCCTCGGCGCCCGTGCCGATAATGGCAATGGCATCTTTCAGGGCCTCATCGGGCAGGCTGCGCGACAGGACATCCGCCGCGGAAACATAGCGGCCCGGTTTCGAGCCGATGTCGTACAGTCGCATCTGGCCGTACCGGTCCGTCGGAATTTCGGTGTCGCCTATCGCGACGGCCCGCAAACCCGGCTGGCGGGTCAGGGCGGTGATGCCGCCGCCTTTTGCCGCGAGGACCAGCGCCGCCGCCAGCGACGGCACGGTACGCTTGCCGACCTTGTACAGCAGCGCCGCCCGCCGGGTGATGCCGTCCGCATCGACACGGGGGTCGATGGACGCGTTCGACGCGGCCTGTTCCTGCAGGATGGGCAGGGCGGAAATGGCGCCTGGAAAATACGACAGGTAGCGCTGGTCCTTGCGCCGTTCGAAATTGACGCGCGGCAGATTGGCCAGCGCCCGCGACCCGTTCGGCGATTCAGTTTCCTCGACGCTGAGCGCCATGACCGTTGGAATCCTGCCGACAGCGGTGGCGAGGATCGTATCGTTGTCCGGCTGCGCGGCAATGGCTTCCGGATCGAGCGGCGGCGTGTATCCCGGCACGTCGCGGCGCAATCCGTCGAAGACGTTGGCCAGCGACGTCCGGTCGGGTTCCGCGAAAATCACGTCGAAGGCGATGGCCCGGGCGCCATAGGCGTGCAGCGAATCCACCAGCCGCGCCATGCGCGCCCGCGGCCAGGGCCACTGGCCGTGCGCGGCCAGGCTTTCCTCGTCGATATTGACGATACGGACCTTCAGGTCCGGGTCCCAGGCGCGCGGCTTGGCGCGCACCATTTCGTCCCAGACCCACTCGCGCGACAGCAGGATGAACTGCGGCTCGAACCAGGACAGGCCGGCGCCGATGGTGACCAGCGCCGCGACGATGGCCAGCCGCGCCGCTTTCAGGCGGAATGGTTTGAGGAAACGCGAAATCGGACGTGCTGGTCGCATGCGGCGCGCGGCTTCTTCGAAGTTCATCCATCGGGACCACGCCGTTGACTTGCGGCGCGATGCGTCCTGCCGAAGTGTATCGCTTGCCCGGCCCGAATCAAACTCGGTCCGCGCCGGTCAGGTCACGCTGAGCAGGATCATGCCGACGACAACGGCGATCCGCGCGAGTTCCGCCCAGTGACGCTCGCCGGGATAATGCGCGGCGGCGCGCCAGACGCCGACCGTGACGGCGAGATTGTAGGGCAGCGACGGCGCATAACCGGCAATGACCGCCAGGACCGGCTGGTCGTTCGAGACCAGCACAAGAAACGCGGCGCTGGACAGGATATTGACGAGCAGCCCGCCGAGCACGGCCCAGGTCCAGAACGCGGTGAACAGCGGCAATTCACCGCGCCAGAGGCGGATCAGGCCGATTCTTGCGGGCGGATTGGGAGTGTCCTGCATCACGCCACCGCGCAGGTCCGGAACCCGGCGAAGACATCGCGGCGGTCCGGGCCGAAATAGTTGCGATAGGTCGAATCGATCATCCGGCCGCGCGTCGTCCAGGCGCCGCCGCGCAGCACCTTCGTGTCGCCGAACAGCGGTTCGGAATATTCCCGGTAATCGTCCGGCGCGAAGCCGGGGAAAGGGCCGAAGGTGGTGCCGGTCCATTCCCACACATTGCCGATCATCTGGCGGATCCCGTGCAGGCTGTCGCCCGCCGCCCGCGCGCCGACATCGACGCAGCCCAGCGCGCGCCCGTCCAGGTTGGCGCGGTCGATATCCGGCGCATCGTCGCCCCAGGGGTAGGCGCGCTTGCCGTCCGATCCCGCCGTCGCGGCGAATTCCCATTCGGCTTCGGTCGGCAACCGGCGGTTGGCCCAGCGGCACCAGGCCTGCGCCTCGTGCCAGCAGACATGGATGACCGGCTGGTGCGGCGGCAGGGGGATGATCCGGTCGAAGCAGCGAACGCCCCATTTCCCGGGCCCATCCGGCACCCAGTAGACCGGGTGCGTCGCGTTTTCCTGCTGCCGCCACCGCCAGCCGTCCGCGTCCCAGAATTCCTGTCGGTCATACCCGCCCGCGTCGACGAATCCGGCGAATTCCGCATTGGTGACCGGCGCGCGGGCCATGCGGAACGGGGCGACCGTCACCGGATGGGCCCATTTCTCGTTGTCGAACACGAAAGGCGCGTCCGGCGGATTCCCCAGCATCAGCGTACCGCCGGGAATCGCCGCATCGCCCGGCAGGGGACCCGCGGCATCGTCTTCCGCCAGCGTTTCCGCATTGGCGAAGACCGGCGTCGGGTAGGCCAGCGCCTGGCGCGACCAGGTATAGGCCTCGG
Organism: Alphaproteobacteria bacterium; assembly: GCA_040905865.1. NCBI lineage: Bacteria > Pseudomonadati > Pseudomonadota > Alphaproteobacteria > Alphaproteobacteria bacterium. Next base: position 22,525 of record JBBDQU010000048.1, on the reverse strand, counting down.
TATGCATATCCTCGTGGAAGGTGGTGAACTGGTACAGGTAGCTGTCCTGCTCGCTCGCCATGCCGCCGCCGAGCCGGTCCAGCAGGGCGTCCTGCACCCTCTCCATGTAGTCCAGGGTTTCGGCCATCGAATAAAGCGGCAGGTCCCAGCGGGTTTCATGGGCGATGGCGATGGAATCGTACAGCGCGTCGCCGCGCGCCAGCAGCGGCGCATGGCCGTACTTGCGGCGCAGGATGAAGTATTCGTGAAACCAGGCGACATGGCCGATTTCCCATTGCAGCGGGTTGACCGTGGGCAGGAGGGGGCCGATAAACTGTTCATCGCAGAGCCCTTGCAGGAGCTCGATGGTGCGTGACCGTGCGTCGCGCATGTGTTCCTGCAATCGGGTGGTCGTAACGGGGTGGGTCATTGGGACGCCTGCACGAAAATCATTGCCGCCGGATCGTTCTTATAACCCCGGCGGCGCGGCACTCCAAATCCGGTAATCGCGCCACCGCGAACCGCTGGGCGCGGATCCTGCGCGGGCTCGGCCACGACGTGCACGTTGCCGAAACCTATGACGGCGAGGGCGCGGACCTGATGGTGGCCCTCCATGCCTGGCGCAGCGCCGCCTCGATCAGGGCCTTCCGCGCGGCGTATCCTGAACGACCCATCGTTCTCGCGCTCACCGGTACCGATATTTACGCTTTCCAGTACAGCCATCCGGCCGAAACGCTGGCATCGATGGAAATGGCGGACTGGCTGGTCTGCCTGCATGACCGGGTGGGACAGGATATCCCGGCGCAATTCGGCGCGAAGCTGACCGCGATCCCGCAATCCGCGCCGCCCCTGCCGCAACCACGCGCGCCCTCGAAACGAAGCTTCGACATCTGTGTTGTCGGCCATCTGCGGTCGGAGAAGGATTCGCTGCGCGCGGCCTATGCGGCTCGGGACCTGCCGCCCGAATCGCGGTTGCGTGTGATCCACCTGGGCAAGGCGCACACCGAGGAATGGGCGCGGATGGCGCGGGCCGAAATGGCGCGCAACCGGCGCTATATCTGGCGGGGCGAGGTGCCGGGCTGGCGCGTACGCCGCGAATATGTCCGGACCCATGCGATGGTGATGAGTTCGGTGATGGAGGGCGGCGCCAATGTGGTATCCGAATCCATCGTGGCGGGCGTGCCGGTGCTGGCGTCCGATATCTCCGGCAATATCGGCATGCTGGGGGAAGATTATCCGGGTTACTACAAATGCGAGGATACGGATGCGCTGCGGGCATTGCTGGTCCGGGCTGAAACGGAACCGGAATTCCTTGCAGACCTGACGCGGCGATGCGGCGTACTGGCGCCGCGTTATACGCCGGAAGTCGAGGCGGCCGGCTGGCGCGATGTGATCGCGCACGTCACAGGATCAGCGTAACCGGCTCCAGCGCGTCACCTTCCGGCCTGATCGTGCCGATAATCGCGGTGCGCTCGTAGCCCAGTCTTTTCAGCTCTTCGACGCAGGCTTCGGCCCGGTCCGCCGGAACGCTGGCCAGCAGCCCGCCCGCCGTTTGCGGATCGAACAGCAGCGGGTAGCGCGGGTCCCTGCCGACCCTGTCGAGATCCTTTATGGCGCGGCGCAGGCGTACATTCTGCGGCTGCAGCGAACTGACGATCCCGGCTTTTACCGTGTCCAGCGCCCCGTCCATCATCGGAATGGCGTTCAGGTTCAGTTCGACATCGACGCCGGAGGGTTTGGTCATCTCCACCAGGTGGCCGAGCAGGCCAAAGCCGGTCACGTCGGTGCAGGCGGTGGCGCCGTGCCGGAACAGGCATTCCGCCCCGGCCCGGTTCGATTTCAGCATCGATTCCAGCGCGCCGGCGATCCAGCGGCCTTTCGCCTTCAGCCGCATATCGGCGGCGAACAGCGTGCCGGTGCCGATGGGTTTGGTGACGATCAGCCGGTCGCCGACCTGCATGCCGCCCTTGCGCATGATCCGGTCGCGCTCCACCAGCCCGTTCACCGCAAAGCCGAGCGACAGTTCCGCCCCTTCGCTGGTATGGCCGCCGACCAGCGCGCAATTGGCGTCCTTCAGCACCTTCATGGCGCCGCTCATCATCTGGGTCAGGTCGTCCTCGACCTTGGCTTCGATGCCATAGGGCAGGGTGGCGATGGCCAGCGCCGTTGTCGGGTCCCCGCCCATCGCGAAGATATCGCCCAGGCTGTGATTGGCGGAAATCTGGCCGAAGGTATAGGGGTCGTCGATCATCGCGCGGAAGGAATCGACCGTATGGACGACGACCTTTTCCGCGCCGACATCGACCACCGCCGCATCGTCCGGCGCATGCAGGCCGATCAGCACTTCCGGCCGGTCGACCGGTTCCAGCATGCTCAGCGCGCGGGTCAGCACGGTCGCCCCGACCTTCGCGCCGCAACCGCCGCAGCGCATGGCGATGGCGGAAATCTCCTTTATTGTCGCCGCATCGGCGACGCCGCTGGCGATATTCACCTTTTCGGCGGTTTTCATTTCCGGGAGTTCGTTGAACTTGCGCATGAAGCGCCGATCGATCCAGTCCTTCCAGCGCCACAGCAGCCGGCCCTCGCGGGCCCATTCGCCGCGCGAGGCGACGGCGTATCTGTCGCCGGTACTGATCAGGCCGAGGAAGTTCTTTTGTGGCGTGAAGGGCTTGAGCCCGCGGCCTTGCAGGCGCCGACGCAGGTTCTCCGCGAGCGGCGGCCCCTGCCGCACCGCGAAGACGCCCGATTTCGGCCGCGGGTGATTCAGCACGGCGGCGATATCGCCGGCGGCGAAAATATCGGGGTGCGAGGTCGACTGCAGGCAGTCATTGACCGCGACAAAGCCGTGTTCGTCCACATCCAGGCCCGATTCCTTCAACCAGGGCGCAGCCCCGGCGGAGGTTACCCAGAGGATTTCATCGAGATCGAAGCCGGCGCCGTTGTCGCAATGCAGCCTGCCGGGCTCGACGTTCGAGACCGCGTGTCCCGTATGGACCGCAACGCCCCGTTCGGCCAGGACGCGGGCAAAGATACCGCTGACCTTTTCATTATGGGTATGCAGCACCGCATCCTGGTCGGTGAACAGGTGGAAGCTGAGATGGTCGGCCTTGCGGCCCTGCGCCGCCAGCATGGCTTTCAGCCGGTACTGGACCGACAGCAGCAACTCGACTCCGCCCGCGCCCCCGCCGACCACGCCGATCTTCGCCGGTTCGGTCCGTTCCAGCATGCGGTCGCGCATGGCCTCCCAATGGGCGAAGAAGCGGGCGATGGGTTTCACCGGTACGGCGTTTTCGGTCGCGCCGGACACCAGGTGAGTCGCCGGTGCGGAGCCGATATTGACGCTCAGCAGGTCATAGGGGACAGGCGGGCGATTGTCGCACAGCACGCGTTTGTTGACCGTATCGATGCCGGTGACGTCACTGTGATAGAAGCGCGCATGGGCGAATTGCGACAGCGGCCCCAGGTCGATATGCGCGTCGTCATAGCCGTAATGGCCGGCGATCATGCCGGGCAGCATGCCGGAATAGGGCGTGTGGACATCGCGGCAGATGACCGTCAGCCGCACGCCGGGCATCGGCTTCATGCCGAACCTGCGGAGGACGGTAACATGGCTGTGCCCGCCGCCGATCAGGACGAGGTCTTTGACGATCGGTGTGCCGGAATCCATCATGTCTTTATCCGTTATCCGTGTTCCAGGGTGGTTTTCAGCCGCAGCCCCGCGCGGATGCGGCGCGACAGCATATCGATGGCGATGTTCAGCAGGGCGGTAATCAGGATCAGCACCAGCGCCCGGTCATACCGGATATCCGCAAAGGCGCTGTCGACAAAAAAGCCGAGCGTCGGAATGCCCAGAATGCCGAGGATCGCGGTTTCCCGCAAGATTACCTCCCAGCGATAGAACAGGAAGGCGAGGAACTGCGGATAGATCCGCGGCAGCACCTCCCATGCATACAGGTTGAGGCCCTTCGGACTGTCCGGCCGCAGCGGCAGCGTTTCGGTGTGACGGCCGATCAGGTGGCCGATGATCCCCGCATTGTGCAGCGACAGGGCGACGATGGCCGGCGCCATGGAGGGGCCCCAGAGCTGCAGAAAGACGTAGGCCAGGATGTATTCCGGGGTCGAGCGGACCACCACAAGAAAGACATGTCCGGCGGTCCGGCCCTTCGGCCCGAGGAATTTGGGCGATACCAGCGGGAAGAAGGCCAGCGTGCCGATCCCCGCGCCGACCAGGGCGATCATCGTCAGCACCAGGGTATTGGCGATGCCCGGCAATGCCTGTGTGGTGAAGAGATCGCTGAACCAGATCCACAGTTCCGCCATTGCCGCCGCGTCGACATGCGCCGCCACCCGGATCGGGTGCGGGACAATATCGCTGGTCAGGAACCGGATGATATTGTCCAGCGCAAAGCCGCTGCCGGCGGGCAGGAAGAACAGCGCGCCGATCAGGTAGAGCGGCAGCAGCCGGCGATGCATCCAGCGCCGCAGCGTTGCGATGATGACGTAGAACAGGATCAGCAGCGCCGAAACTTCCGAATAATGACCCTGACGGAAGGCGGATTCCAGGTGATAGCCCAGTGTCGGCAGCCCGACAAAACCCAGTACCGCACTGGACCGCAACCCGCATTCCAGCCGGTACAGCGAGTAGGTCTTGAAATGCGTCCAGGCTTCCGGCAGGCGCGCAAACAGGAAGACCGACAGGCTGCCGGTCCCGTGCGGCATGACGCGCAGCGGGGTATGATCCGCTTCTTCCAGGATTTCGGAATAGACCTTGGCGATGATGCCGGAATAGGGGATCGCGATGGCCAGGATGCCGGTCAGCGGCGACAGCCCGAATATCTGCAGGAAGATCATCGCCCAGAACAGTTCGTGTATGGCGCGGATGAAGGCGCAACCGGTCCGGACGATCCGGTAATGAAATACCAGCGATAACAGAAATCCGAACACATTTGCGACGGCCACGCCCAGCAGCGCGAAGGCGACGGTCATCAGGATGGCTTCGAACAACTGTTCGGTTGCGGTGAAATCGGGCGTAACGACGCCCCGGGCCATGCGGCCGAATTCGGTCCAGGGGTCGGAGGTGCTGATTTCAATGTCGGCGACGAACAGCAATACCACCGCAAGCGCCAGAAAGCCCAGGCTGGTGCGCAGCATCGGCGATGCTTCGCCGCGACCGTCGGCGCGATCAGCCGCGGTAGAGGTCATTGAGGTCGTCCGGATTCATGCCGGCGGTCGGCTGGTCCATGACAATCCTGCCGTTGCGCAGCCCGATGATGCGATCGGTGTATTCGATGGCCAGCGCCGTATCGTGCATGGCGATGATGACCGTTTTGCAGCAGTCATTGATATTTTGCAGGACGATCCGGGACTGGTGGTCGTCGACGGCGGAAACCGGTTCATCCCCGATCAGGACCGGGCTGCCCTGATACAGGGCTCGGCCGACGGCGGTGCGCTGTTGCTGCCCGCCGGAAAGCTGGCCGGAGGGTTCGAACAGTTTTTCCTCAATCCCCAGCCGTCGCGCCATCGCGCGGACGGCATCCACTTCGCGCGCCATCGGGCGGATCAGGTTGACAAGGTTGTACCAGGCTGAATGGCGGTTCAGCCGTCCCATATAGATGTTGTGGAAGACCGACAGAACGCGTACGAGGCCAAGTTCCTGCGGCAGCAGGGCTGCCTCGGCGGCGCGCTGTTCATACAGCATGCGCAGCAGGGTCGACTTGCCGGCGCCGCTGCGGCCGACCAGCGCAACGCGTTCTCCCGCCGCGATGCGGAGGGAGATGCTGTTCAGGACAACGCGTCCTTCGTATCGCGCGCTGGCTTCATGCAGGTCGAAAAGCGCCACTGGCGTCAGTCGACAAGGCCGATTGATTTGCCGACGTCGACAATCGGCTGGTAGTCTTCATTGGATGCGGGCACGAAGCGCTTGCGCGGAAAAGATGCCAGCAGGTCTTCGTCATCCATGCCGAGCAGCGCCTGCGTCACTTTTTCCTTGAAACCGGCGCCGAATTTCTCCGACACATCGCCACGGATCGTCCACTGGTAATCGGGATAGGTCGGGGTTTTCCAGATGATCCGGACCTTCGAGGTATCGATGGTGCCGGCCTTCACCTCGTTGTCCCATACCGTGTAATTGGTGGCGCCGACCTCATAGGCGCCTGACTGGACCAGCGCGATAGTGCGGGAATGATCGCCGCTGAACCCGACCCGGCTGAACACCTTTTCCGGTGCGTCGCCCAGTTCATTGCGGATGTGGAATTCCGGCATCAGCCGGCCGGAGGTAGAGCCCTTGGATCCGAAGGTAAAAGTCTTGCCTTTGATGCCCTTCGGGAAGTCCTTGCTTTCTTCCAGCCCGGTGCTGGTATTGGCAATGAAATAGGTGACGAAGAACTGGTCCTCATAGCCCTGGGCAATGGCTTCGGATCCGGCAACAAGCCGCCGCGCCCGCACGCCGGATAGCCCGCCGAACCAGGCAAGCTGCACCTGGTCGTTGCGGAACGCCGTCACCGCCGCATCATAGGATTTCACGGGCACGAATTTCACATCCACGCCCAGCTTTTCCGACAGATAGGTCGCGACCTTGTCGAACCGCGTCTGCAGGCGACTTTCGTCCTCGTCGGGAATGGCGGTAAAGACAAAGGTTTCCGCATGCGCCGCGGCGCTCAACCCCAGCAGCATCGCAGCCGCAAAAAAGGTACTCCGTATCATGATCACCCCTATGTCTGGTTATTTGTTGCCGGCCTTAGCCGGGAAAATTGCCCGGCACGTTACGTCAGGACGCCGTCGGCCGGAAGTGTACGTCGCTCACTATATCGTCAGAGCCGGGGACGTTTCACGGAAAAAATGTGTTAATAAGGGACGGTCGCTGATTGAATGATAATTTCCTCTGCGGGCGTTGCGCCTGCATGATGCCCGACGGAAAGCCCGTGTGTCAGCGCGTTATGACGACGACTTTCCCGGTTGCCCTGCGGGTCAGCAGCATGTTCAGCGCCTCCGCCGTCCGTTCCAGCGGGAAGGTCTGGCCGACCAGCGGGCGCAGCTTCCCCGCCGCGAACCATTCGCTCAGCCGGGACAGCGTCTGCCGGGTCAGGTCCGGGCGGCTCCGCCGGTATCCGCCGACGGAAATGCCGATCGCGGAAATATTCTTGACCAGCAGGTAATTCGCCGGAATTTGCGGGACGGTGCCGCTGGCGAAGCCGATAATCGCCAGACGACCGTCCTCATTGATACAGCGCAGCGATTGCGCAAAGGCGTCGCCGCCGACCGGGTCGAACACCACATCGGCGCCGCCGACCAGCGCCTTGACCTGGTCGCGGATGCTTTCCGTCGTATAATTGATGACGTGGTCCGCGCCGCTTTCCCGCGCAATCCGCATTTTTGCGTCGCTGCCTACCGTGGCGACGACCGTCGCGCCCATGGCCTTGCCCACATCGACGGCGGCCAGTCCCGCCCCGCCCGTGGCGCCATGCACCAGCAGGACTTCACCCGCCGCCAGATGCACCTGACGATGCTCCAGCGTGATGGTAGCGGTCGAATAGGTGATCGGAAATCCCGCCGCGACCGTGAAATCCATGCCATCGGGGATCAGGGCGGTGTTATTGGCGTTGGCGAGGGCCTCTTCCGCATAGCCGCCCAGGCCGACCCACGACATGACCCGGTCGCCGGGCCGGAATCCGGTCACGTCCGGACCCGCATCCATGATGGTGCCGGCGACTTCCAGCCCCGGCGTAAAGGGCATTTCCGGCTTGTACTGGTAGTGCCCGCTGATCATCAGCGTATCGGCGAAATTGCACCCTGCGGCATGCACGGCAATCCGTACCTGTCCCGGTCCCGGCACCGGCGACGGTACTTCGGACATAGTCAAGGTCTCGGGCTTGCCGAGTTCGTTAACGCGCATGGCCCGCATGCGGCCCCCCATGATTGTTTGCTGCAATAGATATTGTGCCGACAGGCTGACAATACGGCAACAGGATGCAAATCGCAGCTTGCCCCTGAAGGGGCGTCCATGCAAGAAACTCCGTCATGCGGGGTTTTTTTGGAATCGGCGTCGAGAGCATCTCGAAGCCCATGAATGTCGGCGGTCTGTTCCGTTCCGCCCACGCGTTTGGCGCCAGCTTCGTGTTCGTTATCGCGCCGGTGTTCGATGTACGGGCGTCGCTTCGGGCGGATACATCCGCAACCGCCCGGCACGTGCCGCTATACCAGTTCGATTCGGTGGATGAATTCAGGGCGCCGCATGATTGCCGGCTGGTCGGCGTGGAATTGCTGGACGATGCGGTCGACCTTCCCAGTTTCGCGCATCCGGACCGGGCGGCTTATGTGCTGGGGCCGGAACGGGGCTCGCTGTCGCTTGCCCTGACGGAACGGTGTGACTTTACTGTCAAGATTCCGACCAAATTCTGCGTTAATGTCGGCATCGCCGGTGCGATACTGATGTATGATCGACAATTGTCGAAGGGCCGATTTGCGTCGCGGCCGGTCACCGCCGGCGGACCGGTCGAGGCCGCCCCGGCGCATGTTCATGGCGGGCGGTTTTCGCGGCGCAAATCGTAACAGCAGGGAGCGCAAATTGAACGTTGCAGCGGGAATAGGATTTCTTTTTCTGGTGGCCGGCATCGGCCTGGCGCCGGGCGTGGTAGCCGCGGAGGAAACTGCGCTGGGGACCTTCAAGGACTGGCAGGCCTATAGTTTCGAGGAAGACGGCAAGACCGTCTGCGTTGTATGGAGCACGCCGCAGGCGGAAACCGGCGATTACACCAGGCGCGGGCCGGTGCGCATTTTCGTCGCCCACCGCACCTGGGCGCGGCCGAAGCGGGTTAACGAGATCAGCATTGAAACCGGCTACACCTACAAGGAAAACAGCGACGCCGTCGCGACCGTCGGCAACGAAAAATTCGAAATGTTCACCGATGGGGACACGGCCTGGAACCGCGCACCGGAAGACGATGCGAAAATGATCCGGGCGATGCGCATCGGCAAGGATATGGTCGTGGAGGGGGAATCGAACCGCGGCACCAGGACGACCGACACCTACTCCCTGCTTGGATTCACGGCGGCTCACAACGCCATCAACGAAGCCTGCGACGTGAAGTGAAATGCCGGCGAACGACGTGGGGGTCCATGCAAACGGCATAACCTTCAACTGCCGTATCGACGGACAGGAGGGCGCCCCCTGGCTGATCTTCAGCAACTCGCTGGCGACCGACCTCACCCTGTGGGACAATCAGGCCGCGCTGCTGGGGGACCGCTTCCGGATACTGCGATACGACACCCGGGGTCATGGGCGTACCGAAGCGACGGCGCCGCCCTATTCCTTCGAGCTGCTGACGGGCGATGCGGTCGGGCTGATGGATGCGCTGGGGATTGACAGGGCCCATTGGGTCGGGCTGTCGCTGGGCGGCTCGACCGGGATCGCGACGGCGCTGAATCATGGCGACCGGCTGCTGAGCCTTGCCGTCTGCGATTCCCGGGCCCAGGCCGATCCGGCCTTCGTTGCGGCATGGGATGACCGCATTAGGGTGATCGACGCCGGCGGAATGGAGGCCATCGTCGAGCCGACCATCAAGCGCTGGTTTACGCCGCCTTTCCTGCAAATGGGCAGGACGGTCTGCGACCGGGTCCGCGACATGATCCGCAACACCAGCCGGGAAGGATTCACCGGCTGTTCGCGCGCGTTGCAGACGCTGGATTTCGAACGGCGGCTGGGTGAACTCACGCTGCCGGTCATGTTCCTCGTCGGATCGCAGGACGCGGCCTGTCCGCCCGAAGCGGCGCGGGCCATGCACGCACGGGTTCCGGGGTCGGAATGCGTCATCGTCGATCCCGCGTCGCATATCTCGAATCTCGAAAACCCCGCACAGTTCAATGCGGCGCTGGAGGCGCATCTGCAGCGGGCGACCTGATACCTCCGGAGCATTCAGCCTTCGGTCAGCGTCATCAGGATGTCGGCGTACCAGGCGCAGTTTAGGCCCAGCGCTTCGTCGATATTGAGGTCACGCGTGCCGACATCGAGCCGCGCCGAATGAATGCCGAGCAGTTTCCAGGGCAGGTCGCTGATCGCGGGATCCGGGTTGGCGCTGCGCATGACGACGGCGGCCCCGCTGATGCCGCGATGGGTGCGCCCGTCGGTCAGGAAATAGCCCTGGCCCTGGAATCGCAGCCCGAGGGAGGAGGCGATGATGGCCTGGCGCGCCACCGGCAAGTGGTGCAGCGTGTCGTGAAATCCGAGTGGGAAACCGATGACCAGCAGCAGGGTTCCGACATCGGGCTGTTCCTCGGGGCGGAGCAGGTGTGCGGGGGTAAAGGCGTAATAGCTGGTTGTTTCCGGGATGGCGCCGCGGTCGATCTCTATCGCCGCGACGTCGACATTCCCTGCGGCGTCGATGCCCTGCCGCCACAGGGCCTTGCCGTCGCGGTACAGGGGAATCGAAAAACCGGTCGACTGTGCCATATTAGAGGGATCGACGTGGAATTCTATGACGATCCGGTCGGGGAAATGCTGGCTCGGTTCGTCGACGAACACGTGCCGGCTGGTGACCAGGAACAGCCGGCCGTCTCGTTCGAACAGGAAGCCGCTTGCATTGGTTAGCGGCTGCTGGCCGAAATAGGTGTTGACGCAGGATGAGGTGAGCAGGATTGATTCAATCATCTAAACCACCACGCAGTCAGTCGCTATCGGGCGCCGTCCGGACGATATAGCCGCCGGAGCGGTCATCCAGTTCCAGCGCCAGCAATCCCAGGTCTTCCGCTTCCTCCAGCACTTCGCTGAAGGAGCGGAAGCCGTAAAAGCTTTCGTTGAAGCCCGGTTTGCGCCGCTTCAGCGTCTGCTTGACCATCGAACTCCAGACCTGTCCGCCACGTTCGGCGATCAGTTCTTCCGCCAGTTTCACGACCATGTCAATGGCTTCGGCTTCCTTGGCGTCCAGCGCTGCGTTTTCCTCGGCGGTGGCCGGTTTTGCGGCCGGCGCCTTCGCCTTGGCCGGCGCCTTCGCAGGCTCCGCGGATACCGGCTTTTTCGTCACGGGCGTCTTTCGGCGCGGCGCGGGAGCGGCGACGGCGCGTGCAAGGTCATCGTAATAGATGAATTCGTCGCAATTGTTCATCAGCAGGTCGGAGGTGCTGTTCTTCACGCCGACGCCGATGACGGTCTTGGCGTTCTCGCGCAGCTTGCTGACCAGCGGCGAGAAGTCGGAATCGCCGCTGATTACCACGAAAGTGTCTATATGCTCCTTGGTGTAGCACAGGTCGAGCGCGTCCACGACCATGCGGATATCGGCGGAATTCTTGCCGGACATGCGGGTATGGGGAATCTCGATCAGTTCGAAGGCGGTTTCGTGCATTGTCGACTTGAATTCCTTGTACCGGTCCCAGTCGCAATAGGCCTTCTTGACCACGATGCTGCCTTTGAGCAGCAGCCGCTCGAGCACCAGCTTCATGTCAAATTTCGGAATCTTCGCGTCGCGCACACCCAGCGCCACGTTCTCGAAGTCGCAGAACAGGGCCATCGTGTATTCAGTGTCACTTGTCGTCATAACGGTCTTTCAATGGGGCCGCATGCCGGTCATGCGGAACTGTATCCGCATTATGCACCTATTCGGTCGGGGGCACACGTTTTGCCGCCAGATAAAGTTCCGTCCGGTAGGGAATGGTGACGCTGCCGTCGGGGTTGCCATGGCGGGCCGCCATGGCGCGCAGGGCGGTTTCGACGAAACCCTCGCCGCACGCCGCGACGGCGGGTTTCATTGTGCGGCGGGACAGCATCATCCCGGTGAAGCGGTCGGCGGAGATATCCAGCGGCCAGTCATGGGACAGCAGTTCCGCCGAATCCGCCCAGGCGAGCGCCTGGAATTCGCCCAGCAGGTCGATGTCGCGGTAATGACGGGAATAGCCCGCCGCGTTTTCCTCAACGAAGGTTTCATGAGCGTCCAGCAGCGGCGAGTCTTCCCATACGCGGTTGTTCTGGATCACCGCCAGCACGCCGCCGGCGGCCAGGACGCGGTCGGTTTCGGCATAGAATACCGGCCGGTCGAAAAACTGGATCGCCTGCGCGACGGTCAGCAGGCCCAGCACGCCGTCGCCGCAGGGCAGGGATTCCGCGCCGCCCTCCCGGTAGATGATGGCGTATTCCGGCGGCGTCGATTCCGCCGCCTGACGGCGCATGTCCGCGCCGGGTTCGATGCCTTCGATCGCCCAGTCCGGGCCGAGCATCCGGCGCAGCGCCCGGGTCAGGATGCCGGTGCCGGCCCCCACATCGGCGGCTTTGCGGGCGCCCTCCCGCCGTTCCACCCGCTCCGCCAGTTGCCGCAGCAGCGATTCAGGGTATTCCGGCCGGTTCGCCTGGTAGCACGCGGCCAGGCCATCGAAGGGATTCTCCGCCGTGCTCATTCTTTCGTTTCGGCCTCGAATTCGGCGGAAAGCGATTTTTCCAGTTCGGCAAGGTCTTCCGGCACGGTCAGGCCCTCCGCGCGCATGGTCGACAGCATCTGGCGCAGGCGCATGAAGATTTCGTGCCTGTCCCCCTGATCGCCTTCCATTTCGTCGATCAGCAGCGACAGCGCCGCTTCCATTTCCTCCATATTCATGACCACTCTCCTGTTGCCGCGCGGCCTTTGTTTACCGGAAATCAGTATGGGCCGGCAATGACATGCGTCAACCATGGCGGGCTGAATACGCGGACAGGTAAAAAGCGAGTTGTCCGTTGCCGCCGATAGCCTATATCTAGGCGCTATGGAACCGATACAGACAATCGCGGCCAGCGATGCCGCCGATCCCCGAACCGATCTGGTGGGGATGAATCTCGAGGAAATCGTCGCGGTTGCGGCGTCGCTCGGGCAGCCGGCCTATCGCGGCAGGCAGATCTATCAGTGGATCTACCAGCACGGCCTGACCGATTTCGCCGCAATGACGAATCTTTCCGGCAAGTTGCGTGACCGGCTGACGGCCGAATTCCGCATCGGACGGCCGGCGATCAATACCGACCTGCTATCGACCGATGGCACGCGCAAGTGGCTGTTGGGATTCGGCGACCGTAACGAAGCGGAAATGGTCTCGATTCCGGAAAAAACCCGCGGCACCCTGTGCGTTTCCAGCCAGGTGGGCTGCACGCTGACCTGCGCTTTCTGCCACACGGGTACGCAGCGGCTGGTGCGCAACCTGACGGCGGGGGAGGTCGTCGGACAGGTCATGCTGGCGCGGGACGCCTTTGGATTGTGGCCGGCGTCGAAAGGCAATATCCAGTTGACGAATATCGTCATGATGGGCATGGGCGAGCCGCTGTACAATTTCGACAATGTGGCCAAGGCGCTGCATATCGTCATGGATGGCGACGGGCTGGCGATGTCGCGCCGCAAGGTGACGCTGTCGACCTCCGGCGTCGTGCCGGGCATCCAGCGCTGCAGCGACGAACTGGGCGTGATGCTGGCGATCTCCCTGCATGCGGTGCGCGACGATCTGCGCGACGTGCTGGTGCCGATCAACCGGAAATATCCGCTTGCCGAACTGCTGGAAGCCTGCCGCAATTACGGGGCGGCATCCAACGCCCGTCGGATCACCTTCGAATATGTGATGCTCAAGGGTGTGAACGATTCGGTCGCGGACGCGCGCGAAATGGTGCGGCTGCTGGCGGGCATTCCGGCCAAGGTGAACCTGATCCCGTTCAACCCGTGGCCCGGCGCCGAATTCGAATGCTCCAGCGGCAACGCCATCGCACGGTTCGCCGATGCGGTCCATGAAGGCGGGCTGGTCGGCACGGTGCGCAGCCCCCGGGGGCGGGATATCTTCGCGGCCTGCGGCCAGCTCAAATCGGACAGTGTCCGGCAGCGGCGGGTGCGCGTTGCAGCGGCTGAATAGCGCAACGACAGGGAGGAAATCGTCATGGCGGAACAGGAAAAGGCGCTGATCGTCGGCGCGGGCCGGGGGCTGAGCGCCTCGCTGGCGCGGCTCTTCGCATCGGAAGGCATGGCGGTCGCCGTCGCGGCGCGCAACACGGATAAACTCGGCGGCCTCGTCGCGGACACCGGCGCCAGGGCCTATGCCTGCGACGCGTCCGACCCGGCGGCGGTCGACGGATTGTTCAGATCGGTCACAGCCGATATCGGCGCGCCGGATATCGTCGTCTACAACGCCAGCAACCGCGGCGGCCGGGGGCCGGTCACGGAACTCGATCCGGAAGCGGTTCGCAACGCGCTGATGATTTCCGCCTTTGGCGGCTTCCTGGTGGCGCAGGCGGCGGCGAAGCTGATGATCCCGGCCGGCGGCGGCACGATCCTGCTGACCGGCGCATCGGCCAGCGTGAAGGGCTATCCGAACTCGTCGTCCTTCGCGATGGGCAAGTTCGGCCTGCGCGGCCTGGCGCAGAGCCTCGCCCGGGAGTTGCAGCCGCGGAACATCCATGTGGGCCATTTCGTCATCGATGGCGGCATCCAACTGCTCGACGGCGAGGACGAGCGGGCGGCGGCGCGCGGCGAGGACGGCACGCTGAACCCGGATGAAATCGCGAAGGCCTATCTGCAGGTCCACCGCCAGCACCGCAGCGCCTGGACCTGGGAAATGGAACTGCGGCCCTGGGTGGAGAAGTTCTGAGAGTCGCTTTCCGCCTCAGTGATACTCCGCCGACTTCGCCAGCGCGGCCTTCACCGTATCGATATTCGCGCCCGGCGCCTTGCAGGCGGCGAGGACGATGGCCTCCCGGTTCTGGATCTGCTTCGCGGCCTTCGGCACTTCCCGCGCCACCTCGATCGGAATGACCACCGCGCCATGCTGATCCGCATGGATCAGGTCGCCGGATTGCACGTCCATGCCGTGGATATGCACCGGCTTGCCGAAATCGACGATATGCACATGCGCGTGGGACGGGCCGACCCGGTCGGCGAGTAGCTGGAATCCCTCCGCGCAGTCGGGCAGGTCGCGGATGCTGCCCGTGGTGATCACGCCCAGGCAGCCGATCGCCTTGTGGATATTGGTGTTCACTTCGCCCCAGAACGCGCCAAAACCCGGATGGTCGTCGATATCCTGGATGCAGGTGATCGTCGGGCCGGCGCCGGCGGCGACATATTCGTAATAGGCGACCCGGTTGACCACATCCGGCGCGGCCGGCTTCATGGAGCGCAGGGTGGCCGTGCGCGCAAATCCGACGATCGGCGGCAGGTGCGGGCGGGGACAGACCAGCGGCGTGGTCGTGAAGCCCATCGCGCGGCGCTCCGGCGAGGTGATTTCCAGCGCGTTGCAGACGGTCGGCGTATCGAGCGCGCGCAGCGCGGCGAAATCCGCTTCGGTCAAGGTGATGTCGCTCATGGTTCGGTCCCCCCGTAAAAGAAATTGGCGCAAACCATCGGATGTTTTACCGCATTGCGCAAGGGTTGCCTGCCAGCGTATACGCAACGCTGAACGCAAAGCGACGGGATACCAGAATGTCGATACAGAATGTAAAGAAGATCGTCCTCGCCTATTCCGGCGGCCTCGATACCTCCGTCATCCTGCGCTGGCTGCAGGATACGTACAAGTGCGAGGTCGTCACCTTCACCGCGGATCTGGGCCAGGGCGAGGAGATCGAACCCGCCCGCGCCAAGGCGAAAATGATGGGCGTGAAGCAGATTTATATCGAGGACCTGCGCGAGGTCTTCGTGCAAGACTTTGTCTTTCCGATGTTCCGCGCGAATGCCCTGTATGAAGGCACCTATCTGCTGGGCACGTCCATCGCGCGGCCGCTGATCGCCAAACGCCAGATCGAGATCGCCCGGGAAACCGGCGCCGACGCGGTCGCCCATGGCGCGACCGGCAAGGGGAACGACCAGGTCCGGTTCGAATTGGGCTATTACGGGTTGAACCCGGATATCAAGGTAATTTCCCCCTGGCGCGAATGGGACCTGACCAGCCGCACGCGGCTGATCGAATATGCCGAACAGCACCAGATCCCGGTGCCGAAGGACAAGCGCGGCGAAGCGCCGTTCTCTGTCGACGCCAACCTGCTGCATATTTCCGCCGAAGGGAAAGTGCTGGAGGACCCGAACGAGGAGGCGCCGGAATATATCTATTCCCGCACGGTTTCGCCGGAAGCGGCGCCCGACGCGCCGACAGTTGTCGAGATCGGATTCACCAGGGGCGATCCCGTTTCCATCGATGGCGTGACGATGTCCCCCGCGACCCTGCTGACGAAGCTGAACGAACTGGGCGGCGCGAACGGCATCGGGCGGCTTGACCTGGTGGAGAACCGTTTCGTCGGCATGAAGTCGCGCGGTGTCTACGAAACGCCGGGCGGCACGATCCTGCTGGCGGCGCACCGGGCGATGGAATCGATCACGCTGGACCGCGAGGCCATGCATCTCAAGGACGAGATTATGCCGCGTTACGCCAAGCTGATCTATAACGGCTTCTGGTTCGCGCCGGAACGCGAGATGCTGCAGGCGCTGATCGACAGGAGCCAGGAACGCGTCAACGGCACCGTGCGGCTGAAGCTGTACAAGGGCAGCGCCACCGTGATCGGCCGCGCATCGCCCGACAGCCTGTATTCGCTGGCGCATGTGACCTTCGAGGAAGACGATGTCTACGACCAGCACGACGCCGAAGGGTTCATCAAGCTGAACGCGCTGCGCCTGCGGCTGGCCCGGCGGCGCGAGGGTTAAGGCAGTGCTGCGACCCCGAACGCCATGTCATGGGTCAGCAGGATGATGACGTAAAGGGCCAGTCCGGCGAGCGGCCGGGTGACGCCGATTCCGGCCCAGTCGATTTTCGTGCGCCCCTGGATGACGGCCAGAAAAGGGATCGCGGAACTGGTCATCGCGACCGGCCCCCAGGCCGCGCCGGTCGTTTCCCGCCGCCGGTGGTCGATATGCGCCATGCCGCCCAGCGCCAGGACCGTCAGCCCGCCGAACAGCACGATACTGGCAAGGTCGCCGTTTGCCGCGATATGTGCGATTCCCCATAGCGCCACACCCCACAGGAAGGGATGGCGGGTAATCGTGGCGATGCCGCGCACCGGGTGCGGATCGTCAAGCAGATTTTCCCCGCCGATGGACGTGACGCTTCGGGTAAACAGACCGATCACCACAAACAGGCAGGCAAGCGGCATGATCGCCAGCGGCACGTGCCGCAACGCAGCGGACTGCGACCAGATTTCAATATACGGGGCGTCGCGATACGCCAGCAGCATCCAGCCGAACGCCGTCAGCACGATCAGCGAATAGATCCCCCTGAACGAGCCTTCGCCAATCCGCAACACAAGGCCCGTGCGGACGGGAATGCTGGAAAGGATGAAATGTGCGCCGATAAAGAAGGCGGTCGCCAGTGCGAGGGTATCGATCGTTCCGGTCATGCGCCAAATTATTGACACGGCGTGTGGCGGCGTCCAGTACCCGTTTCGTCGCAAGTTGGTTGTTGCTATCGCGAAATGCCATGCTAAACATCCGCCATGATGGAAACAGATGACAAAAGCAAGGACGCGGAACGCAAGGACGACCCGATAGCGGAAACGATCCTGTCGTATCTTGATGCGCTCGGCCCCGGAAAATCGGCATCGCCCATGGATATCGCCAAGGCGATCGGCGAAGCTCGCGCGAAACCGAAGGACCCGCCCGAGCTGTGGCGGCGTTACATGACGTCGGTCAAACAGCAGATGATTTACCTGGCGCGGTCGGGGCGGATCGATATCACCCGCAAGGGCCAGAAGGTCGACCCCAATGACTTCAAGGGTGTTGTCCGCCTGCGCCTTCCCGATTCGGACGGATAACCGGCTGTTTCACCGCCCGGCGCCGCGACACCACATTTTCTGATTCAGAACAATGCCCGGTCGTATTGAACCGCGGCCGTAACCGGATGTAGTGCCGGTGTCAGATGGCGGGATCGGGCAAGCCGTTCTGACGGCAGACCGCGACGACCGTATTGCGCAACAATACCGCAATCGTCATCGGGCCGACTCCGCCGGGTACGGGGGTGATGGCTCCGGCGATGGAAGCGACTTCGGCGAAGGCGACATCGCCGACCAGCCGCGTCTTGCCTTCCGTTGCGGATGGTACACGGTTGATGCCGACATCGATGACGGTCGCGCCGGGCTTTACCCAGTCGCCGCGGATCATTTCCGGCCGGCCGGCCGACACGACCAGAATATCGGCGCGGCGGCAGATGGCGGGCAGGTCGCGGCTGCGTGAATGGGCGATCGTCACGGTACAGTTGGCGGCCAGCAGCAGCGTCGCCATCGGTTTTCCGACGATGTTGGAACGGCCGACAATGACCGCTTCCAGGCCGGAAAGGTCGCCCAACCGGTCCTGCAGCATCATCAGGCAGCCGAGCGGCGTGCACGGCGTCATTGCCGGGGCGCCGGTCGCCAGCCGACCGGTATTGATGACATGAAACCCGTCGACATCCTTCGCCGGATTGATGGCGTCGACGACCGCATGTTCGTCGATTCCCGCCGGCAGCGGCAGTTGCACCAGGATGCCGTGTACGGCCGGATCGCTGTTCAGCCGCGCGACCAGCGACAACAGGTCCGCCTGGCTTGCATCCGCCGGCAGCCGGTGCTCGAAACTCCGCATGCCGCAGGCGGCGGTCTGTTTCGCCTTGTTGCGCACATAGACGAGGCTCGCGGGATCCTCGCCGACCAGCACCACGGCGAGCCCCGGCGTCAGGTTATGGTTCTGTTTCAGGTCCGCCACGATTTCCGTCAGGGACGCCCGCAACCGCGCCGCAAACGCCTTGCCGTCGATGATTTTCGGATCAGTCATGTTGTGTCGCCATCCAGTCTCTCCCAGTCTCTCCCAGTCTCTCAGTGTCTCGTTCAGTTGTTGAGTATTCCCGGCGACGTGGACCAGCTTGTTCCGGCCGGTCTGTCCTGCCGAGATGCGAAGCGCCGGCAGGGCCGTAGCATTGGCGCGGTTGCGCCCGGGCGCTTCCGTCCCGCCGACCTTGAGGGCCATGCCGTCCGCCAGCGCCCGAACCCCGTTGAATCCTGCATTCTTCGCCTTTGGCGTCAGCCGGATCGACACGGTGACGCCATCCTCGACGCAGCGGACAGGCGATGGCGTCACGTCACATCATTCCGGGCCAGTATTCGTTCAGCAGGTTGCGCGCGAAAATCAGCAACAGGATCAGGACGACCGGCGACAGGTCGATGCCGCCCAGGCTTGGCAGGAACTGGCGAATGCGCCGCAGGGCGGGCTCCGTGATGCGATACAGGAATTCCCCTATCGAATAGACGATGCGGTTCTGCGTGTTGACCACATTGAAGGCGATCAGCCAGCTGAGGATGGCGGAAATGATCAGGCACCATATATAAAGTCCGATGACGGCGTTTATCAGCCCGAGAAGTGACAACATGGCGATTCTGATCCCTTGATTGCGGAAGAATTCCCACGCGAAACTACTGCGCGGCGGTTATCCGAGGCAAGTCCGTTGGCCGTTGAAATTCGATTGACGAGGAGCCTTGACACGGTCCCGCGCTGCTCACATATTCCCGCACGCTTAGCGGGCGGGCCCTTATCCGGTCAAGCCGCTGTGGGGCCGTAGCTCAGATGGGAGAGCGCCGCGTTCGCAATGCGGAGGTCAGGAGTTCGATCCTCCTCGGCTCCACCACTCGTTTCCGGGATATTTTGGTCATTTCGTTGTCTTCAGAATAACCGCCTGAATTCAGGGGTCTAGCGTTACAGGCGCGCCCCTGTCCAGGGCCGGGAGACGCATTTAAACGCTATTCTGGCGGTATTTCGCAGTGCGTCTCCGCGGGCACTTTTCGAGGTCATTCCGTTAGGATAACAGCCCGGAAGCAACTGCTATTGGATGCGCAAGAGCTCTCGCTGGGCTTGCCACCGCACCGGCAGTTTCAGGCGCCTGATGCGGGACAGGGTGAGTTCGGGATCGATGCGCCCGTCGATGATCGCGTTGACGATATCCGGGGCAAGGAAGGCCAGCGGCAGGGTGCGGCTGATATGGCTGGGATCGACCTTGTGGCGCGCCGCCAGTTCGAGCACAGATTCGGCTTCGCCTGTTTGAATCTCGGCGAACCAGTTTCGGGCCGCCGCAACGGCGGCAACCAGTTTTGCGTTTGGCGCTGCAATCCGGGCATGGCCTTCGCCCGTGACCAGCCGGGCTTCAATACCTCGTCGCTTGAGTGTGACGGGAACCGCGATCACGATCTGCTTCGCTTCACCGGAAGGAATGTCGGACAGGTTGAGTGCGTCAGACAGACGATGGCGGTCGAGCGTGATCCGGATTTCGGCGGGCGCCAGTTCGATGCGCTCGACCAGATCCGCGATGGATTTCGGGTCGCTCCCGCCTTGCTTCCATTCCTCGACGATCGCTTGCGCTGCAGCGGTCAGGCTGGTCCGTTCGGCAATCCGGGCCGTCGTGGACAGCAGGCAAGCTTCCGGTTCGCGGTGATCATGCAGCCATCCGATCACGATCCGCGCAATCGTGTGGTTCAACTCCCTGGCAGGCAGGCGCCATCCTGAAGGGTCAGGGTTGCCCGGCTCGGCAAGCAGGCGGCGGGAAACATAGTAGTGATAGCGTCGGCCCTTCTTGTTGGCGTGATGGGGTCGGAGCATATCGCCGGTTTCATCGAAGATTCTGCTCGCGAATGTGTGCCTGCTGATGGAATTTGTCGCGGATCGACGCTTCACGCCATTTTCTGCCAGACACGCCTGGACTTGCTCCCAGGAGTCGCGGGTGATGATCGCAGTATGCTGGGCCTCGTGACGCTGCCCCTTGTGCGCGATCAAACCCGCATAAAGAGGGTTGGCGAGCAGCTTGTAGAGATGGCCACGGGTGAACGGCAGATTGCCGCTGGGTCGCCCGTTGTTCGGTTTGCGGGGTTTGGTGGTTAGGCCCAGGCGGTCGGCTTCACGCTTCACCAGGCGGACATTTTTATGCTCCAGGTACAAGGCGAACAGACGCCGCACGGTTTCGGCTTCCGCCGCATTGATAATCAGCTTCTTGCCCAGATTGTCGTATCCGAGCGGCGGCAGACCGCCCATCCACATACCTTTCTTCTTCGAGGCGGCGATCTTGTCGCGGATGCGCTCCGCCGTCACTTCCCGCTCGAACTGGGCAAAGGACAGCAGCACGTTGAGCGTCAGCCGGCCCATGGACGTGGTGGTATTGAAGGCCTGGGTGACCGAGACGAAGGACACGTGGTTCGTATCGAATACATCGACCAGCCGGGCAAAATCCGAAAGTGCGCGGGTCAATCGGTCCACCTTGTAGACCACCACCACATCGACCTTGCCGGCGGCGATATCGGCGAGCAGTGCCGTAAGGCCGGGCCGGTTCATTGATCCACCGGAGAAGCCGCCATCGTCGTAACGGTGAGGAAGCCCCAGCCATCCTTCGCCGGCCTGACTCAGGATATAGGCTTCACAGGCCTCGCGTTGCGCATCCAGGCTGTTGAAGTCCTGTTCCAGCCCTTCGTCGGTCGATTTGCGGGTATAGATGGCGCATCGCTTCTTGCGCACCCGCGCGCCTTTGGTGGACACTTGTCTGTCGGGCATCACGATTGTTTTCCTCGCAAGCCGAAGAAGCGCGGTCCGGACCAGCGCGCCGGTGATGGCGCAGGCGATGGCGGAGAGCGAGGTATAGGTCTGTTCGTTCCACAGGAGCCCGGTCTCGGTCACGTCAACCACATGGGTGCGTCCGTTCCATTCCCGCATCAACCGCATGCCGGGTTTTAAAACCGGCGTTGACGGAACCCGAGGCGGCAGCGCTTCCCGGTCGCCCGATACGACAGCACGCAAACAGCGGTCCGTTCTTGAATCGAGATCGCCGAAAGCATCCGCCTGTATCCGATAGGCGAGCGCCAGCAGCAATAGCTTGCGGCTCAGGCCTTTGGGTGGCCGTGTACCCAGCCTGGACAGCCAGCACGCGACCAGACCCGCATACGGGAGATCGCTCAACAGGGCGATCTCCCGCTCCGGATCGGAGGCGCTATTCCTGCCCGTCATGCGGATAGGCTTCGCGGGCCGGGTTGGCGCATTGAATTTGGCCGGGTGTTTTCTTTCCATGTTCCCGATTCGGTTCGGCACGCAGCAGATCGCGCGGGGCCGCTTCACAAGTGCGCAGGGGTTGCTGCAAACAGGGGCTCACGTTCGGATCATGATCGGCGACGGGTTTGTTGCGGCACATGGTTCAGCCCTCCGCCGCGATGCGATAAACGCGGCCGCGCGTGGCGTTCGCCTCGGACATTACCGTGAAGCCGAGCTTCTTCTTCAAGGCGCCGCTGATGGCGCCACGCACCGAATGGGCCTGCCAGTCCAGGGCCAGGCTCAATTCGTCGATACTGGCGCCATCGGGACGCTTCAGCAGGTCGATCAGCATCGTCTGTTTGCTGTGCTTGCGCGTTGGCTTCGTGGCGCTATCCGAAGGCGCTTCCACCGGATCGACGCCGATTGCGGCAAGGCCGGGGCCGGTAATGACAAGTGTCAGACGGACATCACCGGTTTCGCGCCAGACCGCGTCATCGGGAGCCGCGTTCCGTTCGGCGATCAGGCCGCGCTTGATCAGGCTTCTGATGGTGTTCGATGACGTAGCCGTCCGGTCTGACCGCTCTTGCGGGTGACGATTTGATCGTGCTTCTTGG